>JALSHK010000490.1 GCA_026982275.1 Paracoccaceae bacterium
ATGCCCGAGCGCGCGCCAGAGGCGCAATACAGGATTACCGGCTTCTTGGTATCCAGCTCGGGGTGAAATTCAGGGTGGCGCGGATCGGCTTTGGTTTGCATCATCATCAGCGGAATATGCAGCGCGCCCTTGGCGGTGCCCGAAGACATCAGCTCGTTGATATCGCGCACATCGATCAGAATGGCTTCGTTATTGTTGACTTTCGCAACCGCATCGGCGGGGGCAATGCCTTGCACGGCGGCAGGGCGGCTAAATGGCATGTTCATGGGAATCTCCCTTGGTGTGACTTGTTGAGGCAAGAGATAATTGATCGTCGTCAATAATCAACCCCTAACATTCAAAAAAGTGAATATTACTGGTTTGGACAGTGAAATCGGAAAAACCTCTTGCATTGTTGCCGCTTTGTTCTCATATTTGTTTTCCGTGGCGGCCTGTGATAGCCAAGCGGCAACCAAGGGGTGGGTATGTTCAAAAATATAGAAGTGCGCGGCGCGCGGGCGCATAATCTGAAAAGCATTGATGTGGATATCCCGCGTGACAAGCTGGTGGTGATCACCGGCCTTTCCGGCTCCGGCAAATCCAGCCTGGCGTTTGATACGATTTATGCCGAGGGCCAGCGCCGCTATGTCGAGAGCCTCAGCGCCTATGCGCGGCAATTCCTTGATATGATGCAAAAGCCCGATATGGACCATATTTCCGGCCTTTCGCCCGCGATTTCGATCGAGCAGAAAACCACCAGTAAAAACCCGCGCTCCACCGTAGGCACCGTGACCGAGATCTATGATTACATGCGCCTGCTTTTTGCGCGGGTCGGCACGCCGTATTCCCCCGCCACCGGCCTGCCGATCGAGGCGCAGCAGGTGAGCGAGATGGTGGACCGGATCATGGCCATGGAAGCGGGCACCCGCGCCTATCTGCTGGCCCCGATCGTGCGGGATCGCAAGGGCGAATATGCCAAGGATTTTGCCGCGCTGAAGAAAACCGGCTTTCAGCGGATCAAGGTCGATGGCGAATTTTACGAGCTGGACGAACCCCCCGTGCTGGATAAGAAATTCCGCCATAATATTGATGTGGTGGTGGATCGGCTGGTGCTGAAAGAGGGCCTGGAGACGCGGCTGGCCGATAGCCTGCGCACAGCCCTTGATCTGGCCGATGGCATCGCGGTGCTGGAAATCGCGGATGAAGCGGCCGAGCGCCATATGTTTTCGGAGAATTACGCCTGTCCGGTCAGCGGCTTTACCATCCCCGAAATCGAGCCGCGCCTGTTTTCGTTTAACGCGCCCTTTGGCGCTTGTCCGGCTTGCGATGGCCTCGGGATCGAGATGTTTTTTGATGAAAACCTGATCGTGCCGGATCAATCGATCACGCTCTATAACGGCGCGCTCGCCCCGTGGAACAAGGGCAAATCCCCCTATTTTCGCCAAACCATAGAGGCCATTGCCAAACACTATAAATTCAAGAAATCCCTGCCATGGAGCGAGCTGCCAAAAGAGGTGCAGCAGGTGATGCTCTATGGCTCCAGGGGCGAGGAGATCAAATTCCGCTATGATGAAGGCGGGCGGGTTTACGAGGTGAAGCGGCCATTCGAGGGGGTGATCCCCAATATGGAGCGCCGCTACCGCGAGACCGATAGCAACTGGATTCGCGAGGAATTCGAGCGTTATCAAAACACCAAGCATTGCGAGGCCTGCAACGGCTACCGCCTGAAGCCTGAAGCGCTGGCGGTGCGGATTGCCGATCTGCATGCGGGGCAGGTGGTGCAGCTCTCCATTCAGGAGGCGCTGGACTGGGTGGAAAGCGTGCCGGCCAAGCTGGGCAAACAGAAAAACCAGATCGCGGCCGCGATCCTGAAGGAAATCCGCGAGCGGCTGGGGTTTCTCGTCAATGTCGGGCTGAATTACCTGACGCTGGCGCGGGCTTCAGGCACGCTTTCGGGTGGTGAAAGCCAGCGGATCCGCCTTGCCAGCCAGATCGGCTCCGGCCTTACCGGTGTGCTCTATGTGCTGGACGAGCCAAGCATCGGGCTGCACCAGCGCGATAATGGCCGCCTGCTGACCACGCTGAAAAACCTGCGCGATCAGGGCAATTCGGTGCTGGTGGTGGAGCATGACGAAGAAGCCATTCGCGAGGCGGATCATGTGTTGGATATCGGCCCGGGTGCGGGCATTCATGGCGGCGAGATCATCGCCCAAGGCACGCCTGAGGAAATTGCCGCCTGCGAAGCCTCGATCACGGGGCAATATCTGACCGGCAAGCGCCGCATAGAGGTGCCGCTGGAGCGGCGCAAGGGCAATGGCAAAAAGCTGGTGGTGAAAGGCGCTACCGGCAATAATCTGAAAGATATCACCGCCAGGTTCCCGCTGGGCACCTTTACCTGCGTTACCGGCGTTTCTGGGGGCGGCAAATCCACCCTTACCATCGAAACCCTGTTCAAAACCGCCTCGATGCGCCTGAACCGCGCGCGGCAAATTCCGGCGCCCTGCAAGGCCATTACCGGCCTTGAATATCTGGATAAGGTGATCGATATCGACCAGCGCCCGATTGGCCGCACCCCGCGCTCCAATCCCGCCACCTATACCGGCGCTTTCACCCCGATCAGGGACTGGTTTGCCGGCTTGCCCGAGGCCAAAACCCGTGGCTACAAGCCGGGCCGCTTCAGCTTTAATGTGAAGGGCGGGCGCTGCGAGGCCTGCAAGGGCGACGGGGTGATCAAGATCGAGATGCACTTCCTGCCGGATGTTTATGTGGAATGCGAAAGCTGCAAGGGCGCGCGCTTTAATCGCGAAACGCTGGAGATCCATTTCAAGGGCAAAAGCATTGCCGATGTGCTGGATATGACGGTGGAAGAGGCGGCGGAATTTTTCCGCGCCGTGCCTAGCATTCGTGATAAAATGACCGCGCTCTTGCGGGTGGGCCTTGGCTATATCAAGGTCGGCCAGCAGGCGACCACGCTTTCGGGCGGCGAGGCGCAGCGGGTGAAATTATCCAAGGAGCTGGCCAAACGCTCCACCGGACGCACGCTATATATTCTGGATGAGCCAACCACGGGGCTGCATTTCGAGGATGTCCGGAAATTGCTGGAGGTGCTGCACGAGCTGGTGGATCAGGGCAATAGCGTGGTGGTGATAGAGCATAATCTGGATGTGATCAAAACCGCCGATCATGTGATCGATATCGGCCCCGAGGGCGGCGATGGCGGCGGCGAAATCATCGCCACCGGCACGCCCGAGGATATTGCCAAAGTGGCCGATAGCCATACGGGGTTTTACCTGAAGGATATGCTTTTGTGAATCCGCCCCCGCGGGCTTGCTGGAGAGCTTTCAGTTCGGAACCTTTGCCATTTGTTCGTTACTGCATGGATTTTCGGGCCGCCCGGGAGTGACTGGAGGTTGGGTAAAACCTGTTTATATACAATGCATTATTATGGGTTGGCACAACTGGATCGCCCTTTGGCGCAATTGTCAGAAAATGTGTCGCAGGGGGTTTTCGACTCTATCAAAAACAACTAGACAAAGCCTGATAGAAACACTCGAAAAAGGGACATAACCATGCATATAGGCTTCAAGCTTCCAGAAGTTACCTTCCACACCCGCGTTCGCGACGAAAGCATTGGCGGTGACAATCCGTTCAAGTGGGAAGATAAAACCACCGATGATTATTTCAAAGGCAAGCGGGTGATCCTGTTTTCCCTGCCCGGTGCTTTTACCCCCACCTGCTCGACCTATCAGCTGCCGGGCTACGAGAGCAGGGCTGCCGATTTTGCCGCCGAGGGCATTGATGAAATCTATGTAATGTCGGTGAATGATACCTTTGTGATGAACAAATGGGGCCGGGACCAGAAGCTGGAAAACGTCAAGGTTATTCCCGATGGTGCCGGCGTTTTCACCCGCCATATGGGCATGCTGGTTGACAAGTCCAATATCGGCTTTGGTATGCGCAGCTGGCGCTATGCCGCGATCATCAATGATGGTGTGGTCGAAGCCTGGTTCCAGGAGCCGGGGCTTGAGGACAATCACGGCGCAGACCCCTATGGCGAAAGCTCGCCCGAGACGGTGATGGCATGGCTGAAGGCTGCCAAATAGCTCCCTCATGGGCGGCTGTGATCCGGGCTTCGGGTCTGGCCGCCCCTACCGCCCGTTTTGGCTTTGACGGATCAGGGCATCCATCACATGGCGGGTGCGGCGCGGCATGAACCGGTTGGCGTGATAGATCAGATAGCCATCAAAGCCATAGCTGGGCTTGCTATTATCCCGCACCAGAACGCCCGCGCGCAGGTCTTCCTGACAAAGGGAATCGGGCAGCCATGCGCCGCCAAAGCCGGATTTTAGCAGGCTTCGCAACATCCGCATGTCCTTTACCCGCAATACCGGCGTTTCGGGTTCGAATTCCGGCGCGCCATAAGATAGTAATGGCGGGTTTTTTCCGGCATTCGGGGCGCTGAAATAGGAAATTTTTCCGGAGCCAAGCTTGCGGGAAATTAGAGATTGGTCCGCCAAATCGCCGACCCGGATGGCAAAATCTATCCGTTTGTCGCGGATGTCCAGCACGTTTTCATCCAGAAGTAGCTCGATGTGAATGCCCGGATGTTGGTGATATAGCGTGGCAATGATCGGCAATATCAGGGTTTCGGCAATGGTATAGGTTGCTGTAATCCGCACCAGACCCTGCATCTCGTCTTGGCTATTGGCGGCCTGATACAGCGCATCATCCAACGCCTGAATCGGGGCTTCGCAATTGGCCAGCAAGGTTTCTCCAATCTCCGTAAGCTGTATCCGGCGCGTGGTGCGCACCATTAGCTGCACCCCGAGCTGCGCCTCCAGCTCGGCAATGCGGCGGCTGATGGTCGCGGGCGAGGTTTTCAATGTCGCTGCCGCCTTGCGAAAGCTCTGGGCGCGGGCAACGGTTTGAAAGGTGAGTAGCGGTGTGATTGTTTCATCCATGAAACAGTTATACCAATATTTCCCATTTTATGAACCACCAAGCCGCGATACCCTTTGGCCATCATAAACTCCAAAAGGAAAACCGATGCGCATTTACCCCCTGACCCTCGCCGCTCTTTTATCCAGCTCGCCAATGATGGGCCGCGCTGATCCTCTGACTTTCACCGACGAAAACTGGGCCTTTATCATGGGGTCCGAGGTGGTGGATCATGCTGGAAAGCGGGCGCTCCGCCTTGCAGTGCCAACCGGGGGGGCGCGCTTTGGCTTTGGTCTGGCGGTGGCCAAGGTTGCGCCCTTTACCAACGGCACCATCGAATACGAGGTCGATTTTGGCGAGGGTATGATCTTTGCCGGCTCGCGGCTGCGCATTCAGGGGCAGGGCGATTTTGAAGATGTCTATTTTCGCGGCCATCAATCGGGCAATGCCGATGCCAGCCAATATATGGCGCAGTATAACGGCATCCCCTCCTGGCAGCTTTATGATGGCCCGAACAATTCGGCAGCGACCGTATTCAACGAGGGCTGGAATAAGGTGAAGCTGGTGATCTCGGGGGATTTGATGGATGTTTTTATCAATGATATGGAGGTGCCGGCCTTTACCACGATGCTAAAGCGGAAAGAGCAGACGGGCGGGCTGGCGCTCTGGGGGTTTGGCATTGGCGCCGAGGCGTGGTTTGCCAATTACGAGGTGACTCCGGCGGATGCGCCTGAAATCATCGGCACCCCTGCCCCCGAGGCGATGGCTGCCGCTGGCACGGTGCTGCAATGGCAGGTTTCTGAAACCTTTGACGGCAGCACCCAAACCGGCAGCAGCGAGGGGATGGACTTCACCTCCATTGATACATGGGAGAGCGGCATGCTCGATCTCGCCCGGGTGCAGGGCATTTCTGACGGGCAAGACACCGCCTATGCGCGGGTAGTGGTTATTTCCGATAGCGCCCGCAGCAAGGCTTTCGAATTTGGCTTTAGCGACGAGGCGACCGTGTATTTGAATGGCAAGCCGGTATTTAGTGGCAATGACGCGATGGGATCACGGGACTATCGCTTTCTGGGCACGGTTGGCTATTGGGACAGGGTGTATCTGAACCTTGAACAGGGCGAAAACGAGCTGATGATCACGGTAACGGAAAACGTGGCCGATCCGACGGGCTGGGCGGTGCAGGGCCGGTTTCTTGATATGGAGGGGATAAGCTTGAAATAACCCTGCGATTGAAGGCCACAAACCCTGCGACATAAACCGGGTTTGTGGCTGGCGCTCCAACGCACAGATAGGCGATATGGTTTGGCTGGCAAACAAAACCGCAGGGGTGGCACTGGTGTTCGTCGGCAAAAAAACCGCCAGTGTGGAAAATGGCAGATAAAGAAGGCTTCGCGCATTGACTCCCCCTCTCAAACCCGTATAAACCGCCCATCCGGTGCTGCGAGGCTCCGGTGATTTTGGTGTTTGTGGCCCCCGCAAGGGGACGCCTGTCCTCCGGCAATAAGGCCGGGGTAGGAAAGCACCTTTTAATACCTGCTTCAGGCAGGGTTTTGAAAGGATCCAGCTCGTGACCAAACGTACAGCTGCCAAGTATAAAATTGATCGCCGCATGGGCGAAAACATTTGGGGCCGCCCCAAATCCCCCGTTAATCGCCGCGAATATGGCCCGGGCCAGCACGGCCAGGGCCGCAAGCAAAAGCTCTCTGATTTCGGCACGCAGCTGCGCGCCAAGCAAAAGCTTAAAGGCTATTATGGCGACGTAACGGAAAAACAATTCCGCCGCATCTATGCCGATGCCGACCGTATCAAGGGCGATACAGGTGCAAACCTGATCGGCCTCTTGGAGCGCCGGTTGGATGCCGTTGTTTACCGCGCCAAATTTGTGCCTACCGTATTTGCCGCCCGCCAATTCGTGAACCACGGCCACGTGACCGTGAACGGCAAGAAGGTGAATATCGCCTCTTACCGCGTGAACGAGGGTGACGTGATCGCCGTGCGTGAAAAGTCCCGCCAGATGGGCCTTGTGCTGGAAGCTGTTGGTTCGCCAGAGCGCGATGTGCCCGAATATCTGAACGTGGATCACTCAAAGCTGACCTGCGAATTCATCCGCACGCCCACGCTTTCGGATGTGCCTTATCCGGTGGTGATGGAGCCAAACCTCGTGGTGGAATTCTACGCGAAAAACTAGGGTTTTTCGATACATTCAAAAAGGGCGGCGCCAAAGGTGCCGCCCTTTTTTATGTGCGCTTACTGCAGCAGATATTGCACCAGATAAAGCACAGCCATGCCGCCGAATATCGCCCCCAGCACCGAACGGAACCACGCGCCAATGGCCAGCGCCGTGAGCGCCGCCAGGCTGCGGGCCGGATCCAGCGCGCCGCCCGTGGCCTCGGGCCAGGCCACCATCGGCGCAATCAGGCCCGGCAGCACCGCCACGGGCACATAGCGCAGATGCCGCACCAGCCATTCGGGCAGCTCTCGCCCGCCCAAAAGCCCGAGAAAGGAAAACCGGATCAAAAACGTGCCGACCCCGAGGGCGAGGATCATCATCCAGATGCTGAAATCGCTCATGCGGTTGTTTCCATTCTTTTTTCCAGCGCTGCGCCGACCATCATCGCCAATAGCGCCGCCAGCATCAGCCCGGCATTATAGGGCAGCCATGCCAGCGATAGCGCCGCAAGCACCGATACAAAAGCCGCAGCAATATGGGGCAGGCTGCGCAGCGAAGGCCCGACAATGGCGATAAAGGTAATCGGCACCGCAAAATCCAGCGCATATTGCGGCGGAATGGCCTTGCCCGCCAGCGCGCCGATCAGGGTGAAAAGATACCAGTTCGGCGCAATCGGCGAAATGGAGCCAAAGAAAAACGCGATCTTTTCGCCAAGCGGGCGGGCAGGGCGCTGCTCGTATTCCGCCACGGATACCGCATAGCTCTGATCGACCAGGAAATAGGAGATCAACGCCCGCTTCC
>JALSHK010000491.1 GCA_026982275.1 Paracoccaceae bacterium
CGGGGCGGTTATCCCGATTTCGGCGGATGACTCTGGCCTGCTGGTCGGAACCTCTCCGGCCGTGGTCCATTAACCTTTGGTCCTCCGGCGGATGCCGGAGGACCGCGCCTCGCCTTCGGCTCGGTGGCGGCGCGATAAATATCGGGGGTGTTGCAGCGGCGGGATACGCGCCGCGCGGCACCCTTTTTGCTTGTGGCAAGGCTGGAATGGGGGCAAACTACGGGGCTTGAACCCTTGTTATAGGCGGAAGCTGAGCCAATGCTATGGTGGTTGACACGTTTGATTATACGCTGGAGTATCAGGTTCGCGATCCTGCTTTGGCCGATATCGCTGGTGGTGGGGGGCTATGTCTATCTGGCGTATTTTCGATAGGTGCCAAATCGGGTCTATGCCGGCATCTGGCTGGAATGCGGCCATCTACAATTATACCGGTCAAATACCGGAATTGGATATTCATGATTATTGCGCCAAAATTTGACGGGGATGACTGGTTGGAGCTTCAGCGGGCGCAGCATGATACATATGGCGAAGCTCTGCGGATATTGGTGGAGCGCTGCCGGATAGCTTTCAAAAACGCGGTTGTTGTGACGGCGGCTTTTGATGATCCGATCTATGATACGCTACTGGTGATGAGCGACAGGATTGACCATAGAACGATGCAAAATGCCCATGACCATTTGGCGGCAGCATGGAGAAAGAAAAACAGATTTGTGCAGCCGGATTTGTTTGTTGGGCAAAACATGGCAGAGCTGGCCCGCGAATGGCTGCTATGGCTTCGCAAAGAGGTTGATCAATGGCTGATGAGCAGGCCGGGTATTGTCCGGCTGGTGTGTCTGGTTTTGGTGCAGCAGAATGTGAAGGGGGGTTATCAGGCCGAAGATGAATTGCTTGAGGCGCTGCGCCGTCATTACCCGCTTACCGATGCTTGACCTTATCGGTTTTTGCAAGCATACCCTCCCCCATGACAGAGCTTGAAAACATCCGGAATTTCTCGATCGTGGCGCATATTGACCACGGAAAATCCACGCTAGCTGACCGGCTGATCCAAAGCACCGGCACGGTGGCCGATCGCGATATGCAAGCGCAGCTGCTGGATAGTATGGATATCGAGCGCGAGCGCGGCATTACCATTAAAGCCAACACCGTGCGGATTGATTATAAGGCCAATGATGGCCAGACCTATGTGCTTAATCTGATCGATACACCGGGCCATGTGGATTTTGCCTATGAGGTTAGCCGTTCGATGCGTGCGGTGGAAGGCTCGCTTTTGGTGGTGGATGCGGCGCAAGGCGTAGAGGCGCAAACGCTGGCGAATGTGTATCAGGCGATCGAGGCAGATCACGAGATTATTCCGGTGCTCAACAAGATCGACCTGCCAGCGGCGGAGCCGGAGCGGGTGTGCGAGCAAATCGAGGATGTGATCGGCATTGATGCTTCTGATGCTGTGATGATTTCGGCCAAAACCGGCCTTGGCATTCCGGATGTGCTGGAGGCGATCGTAACCCGCCTGCCCGCACCCGAAGGCGATCCGGATGCGCCGCTAAAAGCCATGCTGGTGGATAGCTGGTATGATCCGTATCTGGGTGTGGTCGTGCTGGTGCGGGTGATTGACGGGATGCTCAAACGAGGCGACAAAATCAGGATGATGGCCACCAATGCCACCTATCCGGTAGATCGGGTGGGTGTGTTCAAGCCCGAGATGCAGCCTGTTGATCAGCTCGGGCCCGGCGAGATGGGCTTCCTCACTGCGAGCATCAAGCAGGTGCGCGATACCCGTGTGGGGGATACAATTACGCATGAGAAAAAGGGTGTCGAGGTGGCTTTGCCCGGCTTCAAGCCGGCACAGCCTGTTGTGTTTTGCGGCTTGTTTCCGGTGGATAGCGCATTATTTGAAGACCTGCGCGAGAGCATAGAAAAGCTGGCTTTGAATGATGCGTCTTTCAGCTATGAAACAGAAAGCTCTGCCGCGCTGGGCTTTGGCTTTCGCTGCGGTTTTCTGGGCCTGCTGCATCTCGAGGTGATCCGCGACCGGCTGGAGCGGGAATATGATATTGATCTGATTACCACGGCCCCGTCGGTGATTTATCATGTGTTTCTGCGCGACGGTTCCATGGTCGAGCTGCACAACCCTGCCGATATGCCTGATCTGACCCTGGTTGACCATATCGAGGAGCCGCGGATCAAAGCGACCATTCTGGTGCCCGATGAATATCTCGGCGATGTGCTGAAGCTTTGTCAGGACCGGCGCGGCATACAGATAGATCTGACCTATGCGGGCACGCGCGCAATGGTGGTTTATGATCTGCCGCTTAACGAGGTGGTGTTTGACTTTTATGACCGGCTGAAATCGGTTACCAAGGGCTATGCCAGCTTTGATTATTCCATAGAAGATTATGCCGAAGACCAGCTGGTAAAAATGCAGATACTGGTAAATGAAGAGCCGGTGGATGCCCTTAGCACCATGGTGCATAGGGCGCGGGCAGAGGCGCGCGGGCGGGCAATGTGTGCAAAACTGAAAGAGCTGATTCCGCAACATATGTTCAAAATTCCGATTCAGGCAGCGATTGGCGGACGGGTGATTGCGCGCGAAACCATCTCGGCCCTGCGCAAGGATGTGACGGCGAAATGCTATGGCGGAGACGCTACACGGAAGCGAAAACTGCTCGACAAACAGAAAAAGGGCAAGAAGAAAATGCGGGAGTTCGGGCGCGTCAGTATTCCGCAATCGGCGTTTATTTCGGCTTTGAAGATGGATGATTAAGCGATCGGGAAACAAAGCTGCTGTCAAGGCAGATGGTTCACCCCCATCACACGCCAATTATTCGATTCGTGCAAGTAATCCAGCCTTGTCACTGAAAAATTGTTGATTTTGAATGAGAAAACGGCTGCCGATTCCATGCCTGTCGCGAGCTTGATCGCAGCCAGAATGACTGCAAAGTGGGCGGCTATGATGATATTGCCTTGCGGGCCGGAGGCGTGCAGCGCCTCAAGTGCCGCGCCAATACGGGCACCGAGCTCGTCAAAGCTTTCACCGTTGGGCGGGGCCACTACCCCCGGCGTTTCCCAGAAGGCGCGCCATAAGGCCGGGTCTGTTTCTTCAACGGTTTCGAAATCTTTTCCTTCCCAATCCCCGAAATGCATTTCGCGAAACCCAGGCGCTTCGGGCAGCCAGCGCTGGCCGTTGTAAACGGCCTTGGCGGTTTCCCGCGCGCGGCTTAGATCGGATGATAGAATTCTGGCATCGCGCGGAAGATAGGCTTTGAGCCGCTCGATTTGCTTTGTATCGGAAAGATCGGCGGGCAGGTCTGTATGGCCGCAAAAGCCTTTGGCATGGGTGGGGCCGTGGCGGACAAGCCAGTATGACGTGGTCATGCCGGTGCCTTCAGGCAGAGTGGCAGGCCCGCAGCAACAAAGGTAACCTCGTCGGCCGCGGCCGCGAATTTCTGGTTCAGCAAGCCTTGCGCATCCCTGAAGCGGCGTCCGAGCTGGGTTTCGGGAACCAAACCAAGGCCGGTTTCATTTGAAACCGCAACGGTCTCGGCATCGCCATCCCGGATGGCGCACAGAAGCGTGTCAGTTGCATCGTCTATATCCCGCGCGGCATGCATCAGATTGGAAAGCCAAAGGGTCAGGCAATCCAGAAGGACCACCTGACGGGAGCTGAAGCGGCAAAACAGGGGGGCAAGCGAAACCGGAGCTTCCAGCAGCGCCCATTCCGGCCCGCGCCGCATCCGGTGTCTGGATATTTTTTTTTCCATTTCGCCATCCAGCGCCTGTGCTGTTGCCAGATAAACGGGCTGTTTTTTGGTTGCGCGGGCAAGATTTTCGGCAAACAAGGATTTTCCGCTACTCGCCCCGCCAAGAATAAGCGTCAATTTTGCCATGCTCTGCTTTCGGTTTCGATTTCAATCCTGCATAATGCTATAGCATGGCGGTGGGGAGAGAAAACAGCAGAAAACCGGCAAGCCATAGATCGAAACTTGTCATGTAAGATAAATATAATTACAGTAGAGATTGTGAAAACTTTGCGAGGCACCATGCTGGCAGGTAAAAATATATTGCTGATTATCGGGGGGGGCATAGCCGCCTATAAAACGCTCGAGCTTATCAGGCTTCTGCGCAAGGACGGGGCGAAAATCACACCGGTCATGACCAGCGCTGCCGCAGAATTTGTTACGCCTATGAGCGTTTCTGCATTGGCGGGCGAAGCTGTGCGACAATCGCTATTTGATCTGGATGAAGAGGCTGAGATGGGTCATATCCAGCTGACACGTGCCGCTGATCTGGTTGTGATCGCGCCAGCCACCGCTGATTTGATAGCGAAAATGGCGAACGGGCTGGCCAATGATCTGGCTTCGACATTGCTTTTGGCGGGGAATAAGCCCGTATTATTGGCCCCTGCGATGAATGTTGCGATGTGGAACCATCCCGCAACCCGAAGAAATCTGGCTGTAGTGGAAAAAGATGGCATAGTGCGGATCGGGCCGGAGGCCGGGGAAATGGCATGTGGCGAGTTTGGTCCCGGGCGGATGTCCGAACCGGGAGAAATCCTGACCGCTATCCGGAATGCGCTTACAGCAGGAAAGTTAACGGGTAAACGGGTTTTGGTAACTTCCGGTCCAACCCATGAACCTATTGACCCGGTGCGCTATATTGCCAACCGCTCATCGGGATTGCAGGGAAGCGAAATTGCGAGAGCCTTTGCTGGAATGGGGGCCGAGGTGGTGTTTGTAACGGGTCCGGCCGTGTCGCCTAGGCCAGGGGGGGTGCAGGTGGTGGAAGTTGAAACCGCACGCGAGATGGCGGGGGCGGTGGATGGGGCGGGGCAGTTCGATGCCGCTATCTTTGCAGCGGCGGTAGCCGATTGGCGCGTGGCCGTGGTCCAAAACGGCAAGATGAAAAAAGAAGCGGGTAAACCTTTGCCGGATCTGGATCTGGTGGAAAACCCGGATATATTGAGATCTGTTTCACAACGTAAAACCGGACGCCCGCATCTGGTTATCGGCTTTGCGGCCGAGACGGATAATGTGGAGGAAAACGCGGTAGCCAAGCGGATCAGGAAAGGCTGTGACTGGATCCTGGCCAATGATGTGGGGGGCGATCGAGCGGTGATGGGTGGCGAGGATAACCAGATATTGCTTGTGACAGAAGACGGTGTGGAGCAATGGTCGTGGATGAGCAAGCGTCAGGTGGCAAATATGCTGGCAGACAGGGTGAGCGAGGAATTGCTTTGAGTTTCGTGAAAATACACCGGCTGCGCGGCTCTGCACTGCCTTTACCGAGATATGAGAGCGATGGTGCTGCCGGTATGGATTTGCGCGCCGATCTGGAAGGCAAGTCGCTTACCATTAAACCACTGAAGAGGCATTTGCTGCCATGTGGCATTGCTCTGGAAATTCCGGTCGGTTACGAGATGCAAATCCGGCCCCGTTCGGGCTTGGCGTTAAAGCACGGTATAACCTTGGTGAATGCGCCGGGAACGATCGATTCTGATTATCGCGGCGAAATCGGCGTTTTGCTGATAAACCTCGGGGATTCAGATTTTACTGTGCATGATGGGGACCGGATTGCACAAATGGTGCTGGCTCCGGTGAGCCGATGCCGCTGGGTTGAGGACAGTAATCTGGAGGAGAGCAATAGAGGTCAGTGCGGATTTGGTTCAACGGGGAAGTAGATGTATTTATTATCAAAAAAATCCAGCCTGGCGCTCGAAGCGGTTCTTGATGTAGCGTATAATGCGCGACCGAACCCTGTGCAATCCAAGGATATTACCGAACGGCAGGGCATTCAGAGCCGATATCTGGAGCAGGTTCTGCAGTTTCTGGTGAAACGGGGTATTCTTAAAGGGGTGCGCGGGCCAAAAGGCGGCTATACGCTGGCGCGCGAGCGTCGGCGGCTAACATTGGGTGATGTGCTGCGGGTGATTGAAGATCTGGAAAACGAGGATGATAAAATGGAATCGATTTCGGAACTCGGGGAAAAGGTAATTCAACCGATTTGGGCGAATTTTCATGGCGAGATGTTGGCGGTGCTGGATCAGATTACCCTCGAGGACCTCTGTAAACGGGCGGAAAAGGCCGGTGTGGAGCGCGTCGGAGGCGAAAAAACCGATTTTGTGATTTAAGGGGGTATTGTATGCGACATAGATCTAGAGGGCTGATTTATAACGACATAACAGAAACGTATGGCGGAACACCTTTGGTTCGGCTAAGCCGTTTTGCGGCGGAAATGCAGGTCGAGGCTGAAATTTGCGGCAAGCTTGAATTTTTTAATCCGCTTGGTTCGGTGAAGGACCGGATCGGAGTGGCAATGGTGGATGCGATGGAGGCCAGCGGCGAGCTGAAGCCTGGCGGCACCTTGATCGAGCCGACCTCGGGCAATACCGGAATTTCGCTGGCTTTTGTTTGTGCGGCACGCGGATATAAACTGATTATCACGATGCCCGAAAACATGTCTGTCGAACGGCGGCAGATGCTTTTTTTGCTGGGCGCCAAGCTGGTTTTGACCCCCGCAAAGGCGGGTATGGCAGGCGCGATCGCGCGGGCGGGCGAGCTGGTGCGGGAAATACCGGGCGCAGTGATGCCGCAGCAATTCGAAAATGCGGCCAATCCGGATATTCATGAAAGCTCGACTGCGCAGGAAATCTGGTCGGATACGGAAGGCAAGCTGGATATTTTCATATCAGGGGTAGGAACAGGGGGCACGCTTACCGGCGTGGCGCGGTGCTTGAAAGCGCGCAACCCGAAAGTGAAAATTATCGCGGTGGAGCCGGAAGATTCGGCTGTTTTATCCGGTAGCTCTCCCGGTCCACACAAAATACAGGGGATCGGCGCGGGGATTGTGCCAAAAATTCTAGATACTGCGCTTATTGACGAGGTTCTGACCATCGGAAATGAAACTTCGTTTGAAATGGCCAGAAAGCTTGCCGAAATCGAGGGTATTCCTGTTGGGATTTCCTCAGGCGCAGCTTTGGCGGCTGCGGTTGAAATTGGTCATCGGGAGGGGATGAATGATAAACGGATCGTGGTGATCATTCCGAGCTTTGCCGAACGCTACCTTTCTTCCGGCCTGTTTGATGGTGTCGGATGAACGCCGTATTTTCTGGGGGATTATGGTCTGTTTTCTTGTTTTTCGGGGTTTCGGCAGGTTATATCTGGGCGCTGAACGGGCCTAAATGGGGCTATAAAATATTGCTTTTGCTTGCCCTAATGGTGATCCTCGGCTCACAGCTATTGCCTGCGGGCCATGTTTTCCGAGTGCGAATTGCCGAAGGGTTGAACTGGTGGTTCTGGGCGGTGATTATTGCTATTCCGGTCGTGCTATACGGATGGTGGGTGCGATGGCTCAAGCGAAAAGTGGAGCAACGGGATGACCCCTGATGAAGTAACCCGATATGCGCGCCATATTGTATTGCGTGAAATTGGCGGGCCGGGACAGCAAAAGCTGTTAAGGGCTAAGCTATTATGTGTGGGGGCTGGCGGTCTGGGAAGTCCGGCATTACTTTATCTTGCGGCGGCAGGGGTTGGAAGGCTGGGGATCGTTGAGGATGACGAGGTCAGCCTGTCAAATCTGCAGCGGCAAATTCTGTATGGGACAAATGATATAGGCGCGGCTAAAACACAGAGGGCGAAGCAGGCTTTGGCACGGATAAACCCGCATGTGAATGTGGAGTTGCACAATGTTCGCCTGGAGGCGGGCAATGCTGAGCCCATCATCTCCCGATATGATCTGGTTCTGGATGGAAGCGATAATTTCGAAACCCGGTATCTGGTGAATGCCGCCTGTGTGCAGGCAAAAATCCCGCTGGTTTCGGCGGCGATGAGCCAGTGGGAGGGGCAGATAAGCGTTTATGATCCGGCCAATGGCAGCCCTTGCT
>JALSHK010000492.1 GCA_026982275.1 Paracoccaceae bacterium
GCCCGCCACCACATTGCCCGCGCCCATCAAAAGCGAGGTCGCGGTGTCGCGGGTTTCATAGGCCCCGCCCCTGCCTTTCAGCTTGATCCACAGAATTTCCGCCACCATCAGCCCGACAAAAAGCGGGATCGAAAGCATGACCACATCGGGAAAATTCATATCAAACCCTTTCCTCTAGCACGGTTTTCAAGGTTTCGGCCCAGATGCGGCGGATCATTTTATCGGGAATCGCCACCTCCACATGCGGCGCGGTAAAATCCGGCAACTCAATGCGCAGCCTATCCCCGCGCTGCTCCAGCGCGCCCGAAACCAGCACCCGCCCGACCATACCGTCGCCCATCGCCCAAAGCAGGCCCGTGCGGTTATCCTCAAGATCTATGAGCGCCGCAAAGCCGGATGGCTCCAGCATGGCGCCCGTTGCGGGATGCTCGGGAAATTCATTATTCCATCTCGCCAGCACCGCCGCCTTGCTTTCCAGCCGCGCGCGCACCGAGCCGCCGGTGAAATGCACCAAGGCAATAATGCCGGCAATGCCGAGCGTAACGACAAGAAGGGTGGCCCAGATAGACATGGGCGAGAGTCTATAAAACCCTCGCCCATGCGCAACTATTTCTTTGGGTCAATCCTTGCGAAAGCCGCCCGGATTTTGCGATAAACCTTGCGCTTAAAGCCTGCGCTCAAGTTCCTCGGTGGTGAAAATCTCGATCACATCATCCGCGCGGATATCCTCGTAATTCTCAAACGCCATGCCGCATTCCTGGCCGGATTGAACTTCTTTCACTTCGTCTTTATGCCGCTTCAAGGTTTTCAGCTTGCCCTCGTGGATCACCACATTATCCCGCAGCAAGCGCACCCCGGCCGAGCGGCGCGCCACCCCTTCGGTAACCTCGCAGCCGGCGATTTTGCCGGTGCCGGTGATTTTGAACACCTCTTTGATCTTGGCATAACCGATAAAGGTTTCCTTCACCTCGGGCGATAGCAGGCCAGAGGCAGCGGCTTTGATATCATCCACCAGATCATAGATGATGGAATAATAGCGGATCTCCACCCCTTTTTGATTGGCGCTGTTACGCGCAGGGGTATTGGCCCGCACGTTAAAGCCGATAATCGGGGCGCCGGAGGCTTCTGCCAGCGTCACATCTGATTCGGTGATCGCGCCAACACCGGAATGCAACACCCGAACCCTGACCTCGTCATTGCCTATCTTTTCACAAGCCTGCACGAGGGCTTCTGCCGAGCCTTGCACATCGGCTTTCAGCACGATCGGCAGCTCCGATACATTCTCGTCGGCCTTGGCATTGGCCAAAAGCTGGTCAAGCGAAACGCCGGCCCCTGCCGCCGCCTTCTTGTCCTTGGCCACCTGTGCGCGGTATTCGGCAATCTCGCGGGCGCGGGCTTCGTCTGGCACCACATTCAATACATCACCCGCTTCGGGTGAACCATTCAGGCCAAGCACCTCGACAGGCACCGAAGGGCCGGCCTCCTCGATCCGCTGGCCCTGATCATCAATCAGCGCCCGCACCTTGCCCCATTGCTCCCCTACCACAAAAATATCGCCGCGTTTCAGCGTGCCTTTTTGCACCAGAACCGTAGCAACAGGGCCACGCCCGACATCAAGCTTGGCTTCGATTACCGCACCCTCGGCGGGACGGTCGGCATTGGCGCGCAATTCCAGCAATTCGGCTTGCAAGGCGATATTTTCAAGCAGCTTGTCCAGGCCCTCGCCGGTGATGGCCGAGACCTCCACATCCAGCACGTCACCGGACATTTGTTCCACGATCACGTTATGCTGCAAAAGCTCGGTGCGCACCCGGGTCGGATCTGCGCCTTCGCGGTCTATTTTGTTGATCGCCACAATCATCGGCACATTGGCCGCCTGCGCGTGATTGATCGCTTCGATGGTTTGCGGCATCACACTATCATCAGCCGCCACAACCAGCACCACGATATCTGTTACCTGCGCGCCACGAGAGCGCATCGAGGTAAAGGCCGCGTGGCCGGGGGTGTCAAGGAAGGTCATGACCTCGCCACCGTCAAGCGTAATCTGGTAAGCGCCGATATGCTGGGTAATGCCGCCAGCCTCGCCCTTGACCACATTGGTTTTGCGGATCGCATCGAGAAGCGAGGTTTTACCGTGGTCCACATGGCCCATGATGGTAATCACCGGTGCGCGCGGCGCCTGGTTTTCGTCATCGTTTTCCGGTTCGGTTACCAGAATATCCTCAACCGCCGCATCCGAGACCCGTACCACTGTATGGCCGAATTCCTCAACAATAAGCTGTGCGGTTTCGTGATCTATGGTCTGGTTCTGGGTGGCCATAATACCGTTGGTCATCAGGGCTTTCACCACCTCTGCCACACGTTCGGTCATTCGGTTGGCCAGTTCCTGCACGGTAATCGCATCCGGCACCTGCACATCGCGGTAAACCTTTTCATGCTCGATCGGCCCACCCATCATCTTGCGCTTGTCGCGCGCTTGCCGCCGCTTGATGGCCGCCATGGATCGCTGGCGGTTGCCGCCACCACCCAGTGCCTGATTGATGGTCAGCTTGCCGGAGCGGCGACGATCATTGCCCCCGCCTTTGGTGTTGCGGGTGTGCTTGCGGTCCTCGGCGGGCTTGGCTGCCGGTTTGAGGTTTTTGTTGGGAACAGCACGGCCAGCTTCGGCGCGGGCACCCGCAACTTGCGCTTCTGCCGGATCGGCAGTGGCAGGTGTCGGATTGCGCAGCTTGGGCCGCGCGGCACCGCTAACGGATTTTTTACTGGCTTTGGCCTCGGCAGCCTCGGCCTCGGCTTTTGCCCTGGCTTCTTCTGCGGCACGCTCGGCGCGGATTTTAGCCTCTTCGGCCTCGCGCACGGCAGCGTCTTTTTCAGCCCGGCGCTTGGCACGCTCGCCCTCGCGGGCTTCAGAAAGTGCCCGCTCTTTGGCGGCGCGCTCTTCTTCCATGGCGCGAGCAGCTTCCAGCGCCTTTTTGCGCCGTGCCAGCTCGGCATCGGAAAGATAGCTGCCCGCAGCCTTCTGGCCGCCGGGCTTGCCGCTACCAGCGGGTTTGGGAGTAAACACCCGCTTGTTTTTCCGTTCGACCACGACGTTTTTGGTCCGCCCGTGCGAGAATTTCTGCCGCACAGTTGCGCCTTTTAAGCCCAGAGGCTTTTTGCCGTCGTTATTTGTCGTATCGCTCATTCTTCACCTTTCAACGCCACGCCCTTGCGTGGCATTTATACCTGTCTGACCCGAGGGTCAATCATGCCGTTTTGCCAAGTGCCCTAAGACGCCCCGCTTCAAAAAGGACTCGATTAGTGAACCCGCCAGACAATATCGCCGCATGTATCACATTATCTCGCCCAAATGCCAAACCCAATTCGTCACCCGAAAGGGCCTCAATTCGAGATTCTTCGCCATTTGGCGGCCTTAACGCCGATTTTCCGCGCTCGGAGCCGTCCGACGCCTGCAAAAGCACATCCGCCTCGCCCGAAACCAGCGCCGCCTTCACCTTTTCCAAACCACAAAGCGCACGCCCCGTCTTACGCGCCATGGAAACAGCCTGCAAAAGCCGCTGACGCTGCAATGCTTCCACCTGATCCGCCAGCGCAGGATCCGCCGAGACTTTCATCCTCGCCCCGCGGGAGAATAACCCCTTTTGCACAGCTTTTTCAATCGAAACCCGATCCGCCTTCACCCAAATACCGCGTCCGGGCAGCTTATGCCCGAGATCCGGATATATTCTGGCCTCGGGGCCAACCACAAACCGGATTAGCTCGTCAACAACGCAGACCTCGCCAGACACAATACATTTGCGTCTGGTCTCACTCCGGTCTTTTGGCTGCCCACCGCGTGTCATATCCAGTCTCCGAAGCTCGCATCAAGCTTCGGCCTCCGGTGTGGCTTCTTCGTCGGTTTCTTCCTCTTCAGGAGCGTTTTGGGCGTCCAGCTCTTCTTGCGTCAGCCAGCCGAGCATCACGCGGGCATTCATCACCATGGCTTGCGCTTCTTCCAGGCCCACGTCGAATTTCTCCAGCAAACCGTCATCTTTCACGCGCTGTCCATCCACCGTGGTATAGCCACCCGCCAGCTCCCAGTCGGCGCATTGGGCAAAATCTTCCAGCGTTTTGATGCCGTCTTCCGCCAGCGCCACAAACATCTGCGGGGTCAGGCCCTCATAGTCAAACAGGCTCTGCTCCACGCCCAGCTCGCGGGCTTTTTCGATAAATTTGGCGTTGGCTTCATCAATGCTTTCGCGCGCGCGGGCTTGCAGCTCTTCCACGGTTTCTGCATCAAAGCCTTCAATGGTCAGCATTTCTTCAGGGTCTACATAAGCGACCTCTTCCAGCGATGTGAAACCCTCGGAGGCCAGAAGCTGCGCCACCAGCTCATCCACATTCAGCGCATCCATAAACACCTTGGTATTGGCGACAAATTCGGCCTGACGGCGCTCGCTTTCATCGCTCTCGGTCATGATATCAATATCAAAGCCGGTAAGTTGGCTGGCAAGGCGCACGTTTTGGCCGCGCCGCCCGATGGCAAGGCTGAGCTGCTCGTCGGGCACAATCACCTCGATACGCTCGGCGTCGTCATCCAGAATAACCTTGGACACCTCGGCAGGCTGGAGCGCATTCACCAGGAAGGTCGGCGCATCTTCGTTCCACGGGATAATGTCGATCTTTTCGCCCTGAAGCTCGGATACCACAGCCTGAACCCGCGAACCGCGCATACCCACACAAGCGCCAACCGGATCAATGGAATTGTCATTTGAAATCACGCCGATTTTGGCCCGGGAGCCGGGATCGCGCGCTACGGCTTTAATCTCGATAATGCCGTCATAAATCTCGGGCACTTCCATTTTGAACAGCTCGGCAAGGAATTCAGGCGCGGTGCGCGAAAGGAAAATCTGCGGGCCGCGGACCTCGGCGCGCACATCACGGATATAGGCGCGCACGCGATCACCCGTGCGGAAAGGCTCGCGGTTGATCAGCTGGTCGCGGCGCAAAATCGCTTCGCCCCGGCCCACATCGACAATCACATTGCCATATTCCACCCGCTTGACCACCCCGTTGATGATCTCGCCCACACGGTCCTTGAATTCGTCAAACTGGCGCTCGCGCTCGGCTTCGCGCACCTTCTGCATGATCACCTGCTTGGCGGATTGCGCCGCGATCCGGCCAAAATCCATCGGTGGCAGCGGATCAGACAGCACGGTGCCGATCTCGGCCTCCGGATCAATCTCGCGGGCATCTTCCAAAGTCAGCTCGGTGAAGGTGTTTTCATACTCTTCATCGGGCACCACGGTGCGGCAGCGCTCCATGGTCAGCTCGCCGGTTTTGCGGTCGATATGGGCGCGGATATCGTATTCGGCACCATAGCGCGATTTGGCAGCTTTGCCCAGGCTGTCTTCCATCGCATCGATCACGAGATTCGGATCAATCAGCTTTTCGCGGGCCACGGCCTCGGCGATTTGCAATAGCTCCAGGCGGTTTGCACTTGTAATGGCCATTTTATCAGTCCTCTGTCGTTTCCGAGGTGTCCACCTCGTCAAAATCTGTCTCGTCAATCACGCCGGCATCCTTGCGCGCCTTCAGGCTTTCGGCGATCAGCTCATCTGTCAGCACCAGCTTGGCCTCGGCCAGCCATTCAAATTGCAAGCCGATAATGCCCTCGGCGATCTCGATCAGGATCTCGCCCTCTTCCACGCCGCGCAGCTCTCCGGAGAATCGCTTGCGGCCCTCGATCAGGTCATGGGTAATCAGCTTCACGGCATAGCCGTTGAAGGTTTCGAAATCTTTCAGCCGCGTTAATGGCCGGTCAATGCCGGGGGAGGAAACCTCAAGCGCGTATTCATCCTCGATCGGGTCTTCCACATCCAGCACCGCCGAAACCGCCTGCGAGATCTTTGCGCAATCATCGACCACAATCCCGCCCTCGGGCTTATCGGCCATGATTTGCAGGCTAATGCGCTTGCCGCTCATCAAACGGATGCGCACCAGCTCATAGCCCAGCCCCTCGATCACGGGGGTGACAATTCCAGCCAGGCGCCGGTCAATGGCGGAAGAGGCAATCAGATCAGACATAGGTAGCCTTTCGGGCATATAAAACGGGCAGGCACAAAAAAACGGGCGCGCGGCCCGTCATAAATTCGGTGGTGACGAGTTTGGACCTCATCAACCGCTGTTGAGGGATATATAGGAGACAGTAACGCTTTTGGCAAGGGTGATTCCGCAACTATTGACGGTGTCGAATTTGGTGATGGTGGCATTTTTGAAGTAAACTTCAAAAATGGGCTGCGGCGCCATGGCCTCGCCTGCGGCTCGGGAAGGGGGCCGGCCCCCTCGCTGCGCTCACCCCCGGAGTATTTAAGAAAGTGTGAAGATGGGGATGGCCATCGCGGGCGCGTTGGTTTCGGCGCGGTGCAGGTCAGGTGCTTCAGCAGATGCTCGGTTTATGCACCGCCCCGCTAAAAATCACTCGCGATGCCTTTTTTCTCCCAATCGCCAAAGCGCACCGGCTCTGGCCCGTCGCGCCCGCCTAACTCCTCGGGCAGATCTTGCGGCCTGGCCTTGGCCTTGCGGGCCTCGGCCTCTTGCAGCGCGCGCTTGGCGGCTGCTTTTATGCGGGTTTCTTTATCCATTCGTTTTATTAAATCTTCCGGCCATATAACCGCAAGCGAATTCCGGCCTTGCCAGGCGGGTTTGGCGCATTGCGCGAGTGCTAAAATGGCTTTATAGGCAAGAGAAATATAAATTCTCCGGAGAGCCTTATGTCAAACAGTCAGCTAGAAACCGCCATCGAATCCGCGTGGGAAGCCCGCGATACCATCAGCCCCAGCACCACAGGCGAGGCGCGCGAGGCCATAGAAAGCACGCTCACCGCATTGGACAGCGGCAAGCTGCGCGTGGCCGAGCCGCGCGAAAATGGCGAATGGCATGTGAACCAATGGGCGAAAAAGGCGGTGCTGCTTTCCTTTCGGCTAAACGATATGGCGATGATCGAAGGCAGCAATGGCAATGCCAGCTGGTGGGACAAGGTGCCGAGCAAGTGGCAGGGCTGGGGCGAAAACCAGTGGAAAGCGGCGGGCTTTCGCGCCGTGCCCGGCTCCATTGTTCGGCGCTCGGCCTATATTGCGCCCGGCGTGGTGTTGATGCCTTCTTTCGTGAATATCGGCGCTTATGTCGGCGAAGGCTCTATGGTCGATGGCTGGGCCACGGTGGGCAGCTGCGCCCAGATCGGCAAAAACGTGCATCTTTCCGGCGGCGTGGGCATTGGCGGCGTGCTGGAGCCGATGCAGGCAGGGCCGACGATCATTGAGGATAACTGCTTTATCGGCGCGCGCTCCGAGGTGGTGGAAGGCTGCATCGTGCGGGAAGGGTCGGTCTTGGGCATGGGGGTTTTCATCGGCAAATCCACCAAGATTGTCGACCGTGAAACCGGCGAGGTGATGTATGGCGAGGTGCCGCCCTATTCGGTGGTTGTGGCCGGGTCTATGCCGAGCAAAAACGGCGTGAACCTTTATTGTGCCGTGATCGTGAAACGGGTGGATGAACAGACACGCTCCAAAACCTCGATCAATGATTTGTTGAGGGATTAGGATATGACCGAAAAGATAAACGTATATACCCTGACGGTCGAAATCGGCCGCAAAGAGGGTGACGGGCTGCCGGAAAATGCCACCGGCGCGGCGATGATGTGTTTTTGCCCGGCCAGGGACGAGGCCGAGGCCGTGCGCGAGACCGTCGCGATCCTCAAGCAGGGCGGGCTGGCGCCGCTGGATGTGTCCTCTTACGGCACGCTGGAAGAGCGGCTGGCGGACGGGCATGATATCAACGACGAAGAAAAAGCCATGATGCAGCGCGCGATTG
>JALSHK010000493.1 GCA_026982275.1 Paracoccaceae bacterium
CTATCAGCGCGGTAGTCCAGAAGAGCAGCCCCTTCATGCCGGATTGGGGGTAACAACGAGGATAACATCCCCCACCCCCGCCTGTTCGAGCGCCGTGACCAGCGGCAAAAGGTGGGTCAGGCGGGTTTCTGCATGGGCGTTGATGCGCACGAAAAGGTTTGGCTTTTTTGCGAGCAGATCCCGGATGCGGGCCAGCAGGGCGGGGCGCTGTATGGTCTCGCCATCCAGCGCCAGCATGCCGTTTTCAGCTACGGCAATTGTGGTGCCGCCCCTGGGCAGGCTTTCGCCCGTGGTGGAGACCGGCGGGGAGACCTCAAAAGGCGCGGTGGCATCCATCCGGCCTATCAGCATAAAGAATACCAGCAGGAAAAACATCACATCTATCAGCGATATGACGGTTTCTTGCGCTGGGGGCTGTGGGCGGCGTTTGAGCTTCATCGGTCAGCCTCCAGCCGCACCACGCGCAGATTATTGGCCCCCGCCCGGGTGGCCGTCTCGATGGCGGATACCAGGCCCTGCACATTGGCCCCGCCCGAGGGCAGAATAAGCACACGGGCATTCGGCGCGTCCTGCAGGGCGCTGGCCAGCGCTTGCGCCGTGAGGGGCTGGCCACGCAGGCGGGCCTCGCCGCTGGCCGTGATGCGGACCAGCAGCGTGGGGGCGGGGGCTGCGGGGGCGGCCTGCCCTGCGGCCTCGGATTGCACCATCGGCACCATATCCAGATCCAGATAGCTGGAGGTGACCATGAAAAAAACCAGCAGGATCATCATGACATCCACTAGCGGGGTCATGGTGATCAGGGCCATGTTTCTTTTGCGGCGGGTCAGTCTCATGGCGAGGCGGGGGCGTTGACGATCAGGTTAAATCGGCCAATAGCGGATTCGATCTTGTGGCTGGCGCGCTCGACCGTGGCGCTGAGCAGGCTGGCGGCGACGGCGGCGGGAATGGCAACCACAAGGCCAACAGCGGTGGTCAGCAGCGCTTGCCAGATCCCCCCCGCCAGCACCGAGGCATTGGCTGCGCCCTCGGCCAGCTCCAGCTCCTGGAACGAGGTGATCATACCCAGCACGGTGCCCAGCAGGCCCAGCAAGGGCGAGATCAGAGCTATCACTTCCAGCAGCCGGATGAAGCGGTTGAGCTGTTCGACCTCGGCATTGCCGCGCCGCTGAAGCTCGGCATCCAGCAGCCCTTGGGGCATGCGATTTTGCGTGGCGGTGATGGCATAGGCCAGCACCCGCTCGGCGGGGCTGCGCAGCTTGAGGGCGTTGAGCGCCGTCTGGTTGTCCCGCGCCTGTATCTGCGTCATGGCTGCATTGATGCGCTTTTGGCCCGAAAGCACACCGGAAAACTGGAAGAGCTTATAGGTTATGATGGTGAAAGAGATTACCGAAAGCACCACCAGAACAATCACAACCGGCCCGCCAGCCGAGATAATCTCGGTGAAAAACGCCAGCATGACCTACTTCACCAATGGCGCGCTTGCACGGGAATTCAGCTCCAGGAAGGAAAAGCAATCCTGTTCGACACCGTTTTGCGGGGTGCAAGCGGGGATGTCATGCAAAAGGATCTCGCCGATTTCTCCGCATTGTGCGCCGGGGATCTCGAACAGCTTTAATGTAGTGCGTTCGGCCGGTAGCGGAGCGGCATCGATTGTAAGCAGCCGGTCGATTATGCCTTCGGAGGACAGGATCGCGAGCGACATTTCAAAGGCCGAAAGACTCTCTGGCCGGTCGTTCTGGAACAGGAAAAATGCCTGACAACCGGTTTCTACATCTTCAAGCTTGTTCAATTCGACGGTGAGAGATTGGGCATAGGCCATGGGGGCAGCCAGCAAGATAACGGCGACAAGGCGCTTTAGCATAATATGATCCTTCAGACTGTTTGATTCCCCCGACGATAACACGGGATCAAAAAAGGTTTCAAAAAAATGTAAAAGTGCGGGCTTCATTCTTTACCAATTTCTTCCGGGTGAATTTTTCCGACAAGAGGGGTAAAACCCCTTGACGCAATTTGCATATTTTCAACCCGCGCCGGCTGTGCGCGGCTTCGGCGGCCCTGCAGGCCGCGCCTTGTTAAACCGTGCGCGATAGGCTGCGGGGGAGGTTTCGAGCGTCCGTTTGAAGGCAATACGGAAGGTATCAAGCGAATCATAGCCGGACAGGCGGGCGATTTCCGCAAGGGGGGCTTTCGTGGTCTCCAGTAAAGATTGCGCATGAAACAGGCGCTCGCGTTGCAGCCAGGCCATCGGGGCCGCCCCGACCTCTGCCCGAAAGCGGCGCTGGAAGCTGCGCTCGCTCATACCCGCTTTTTCGGCAAGAGCCTTTACCGATAGCGGGCGCGACAGATTTTGCCTTGCCCATTGCATCAACGCGGCCATTGGCTGCCCCGTGCGCGGCTGTGCCGAAGGAATGAATTGTGCCTGCCCGCCATCGCGATGTGGTGGCAGCACCAGACGGCGCGCCACCGCATTGGCTATCGCATTGCCGAAATCCTGCCGGATCAGGTGCAGGCCGGCATCGATGCCGGCCGCGCTACCCGCAGAAGTCAGGATGTTTTCGTCGTCGACATATAAAACCCCCGGCTGCACGAGAATTTCGGGGTAGCGCCTTTGCAGCGCATCGGTATAGCGCCAATGGGTGGTGGCGCGCTTGCCATTGAGCAACCCCGCCGCCGCAAGGATAAACACGCCAGAGCAAATGGAAAACAGCCGCGTGCCGTTATTATGGGCCTTTTGGAGGGCGTCCAGCAAGGCTTGCGGCGGGCGCTCGGCGGGATTGCGCCAGCCCGGCAGGATAACGGTATCGGCCTCTTGCAGGTCTGATAGCGCGCCTTCGGCCTCAATCCGCAGCCCGCCCATGGCGCGGATATCCGGCTCCAGCGCTATGGTTTGAAAGCTGTACCATGCCGGAAACTCGGGGCGAGGGAGGGCAAAAAGCTCGGTGGCGATCCCGAATTCAAAGGTGCAAAGACCGTTATACGCAAGGGTTTTTATACAATGCATGACGGCTCCTGTTTGGCGTAAAGTTAACGTAGTTTGTCATTTGCGCCAGTGTCAAGCCCGGCTAAGCTGGGGCAGAAGGAGATAGATATGGACAAGACAAAAGAGTTGCTAAGCGCGGTGGATATATATCTGGACGCGATTTATTATTGTGATGTGGCAAAGCTGGACGCGGTGTTTCATCCTGCTTCCAGCCTGTTTGATGCTGACGAGGGCAGGATATTCGCAGATCCGATCAAGGATTTTCGTGCCGATGTGGCCAGCCGCCCCTCGCCTGCGGGGCGGGGCCAAAAGCGGGTGGAGGAGATCCTGTGCATTGACTGGCTTTCACCGATCAGCGCTAGCGTAAAGCTTCGTCTGCAAGCGCATGAGAATGTGTTTGTGGACCATCTGGCCTTTGTGAAAGGGGAGGCCGGCTGGCAGATTGTCTCGAAAGTGTGGCATCTTGAGGGGGTGGCGGAGGTGCAGATCGTCTAGCCTCGCCTTCCCGCGAAAAAACCCTTCAACAGCGCCGAGGCCTCTCCCTCCCGCATTCCTTCGTAAACCTCCGGCTTATGGTGGCATTGCGGATGGGCATACAGGCGCGGCCCTTGCTCCAGCCCGCCGGATTTCGGGTCGCTGGCGGCATAATACAGCCGACGGATGCGGGCAAATCCGATGGCCGCCGCGCACATCGGGCAGGGTTCCAGCGTGACATACAGGTCGCAGCGGGGCAGGCGTTCGCCAAGCCTTG
The DNA here is from genome assembly GCA_026982275.1 of Paracoccaceae bacterium. GTDB lineage: Bacteria > Pseudomonadota > Alphaproteobacteria > Rhodobacterales > Rhodobacteraceae > UBA3077. Next base: position 3,732 of record JALSHK010000493.1, read on the forward strand.
CACAGGCATGGCGGATCACCAGCATTTCGGCGTGGGCGGTTGGGTCCGCCAGCTCCCGCGTGCGGTTTCCGGCCCGCGCCAGCACCTTGCCAGCCTGCACAATTACCGCCCCCACAGGCACCTCGCCGCGCGCGGCGGCGGCTTTGGCCTCCTCAAGGGCCAGGTCCATAAAGCTGGTGAAATCTGCCATGGGCCATATTCCCCCCTAGGCAAGCGGCGCGCAAGGGTATATGCCCGCAATCATGGAAAAAGATGTGAAAAAGGGCGAGCGGATCGCCAAGCGGCTGGCCCGCGCCGGCGTGGCCTCGCGCCGCGAAGTGGAGCGGATGATCGAGGCGGGGCGGGTGATCGTCAACGGCAAAAAACTCGATAGCCCCGCTCTGAACGTAACCGATGCCGATGATATTCTGGTGGATAACCGCCCCGTGGCCGCCAAAGAGCCGGCGCGGTTGTGGCGCTATCATAAGCCCGCAGGGCTGGTAACCAGCGCGCGCGACGAAAAGGGCCGCGCCACGGTTTTTGACCGCCTGCCGCCCGAGCTGCCGCGCGTGATGAGTGTTGGACGGCTGGATCTTACCTCCGAAGGGCTGCTTTTGCTCACGAATGATGGCGAATTAAAGCGCAAGCTGGAGCTGCCCTCCACTGGCTGGGTGCGCAAATACCGAGTGCGGGCCAATGGCAATGCATCGGATCAGCGGCTCCAGCCCCTGCGCGACGGCATCACCGTGGGCGGTGAGCGGTTTCAGCCAATGAGCGTGGATTTTGACAAGCAATCAGGGGCCAATGTCTGGCTTACCATCGGGCTGCGCGAGGGAAAGAACCGAGAGATCCGGCGGGCACTGGAGGAGGTGGGCTTGATCGTGAACCGGCTTATCCGCGTGTCTTACGGTCCGTTCCAGCTTGGAGATCTCGCTCGCGGCGGGGTAGAGGAAATCCGCCCGAAAATCCTGCGAGACCAGCTAGGGATCAAGCGCGAGCCCGAAGCGGCGCGAGCAAAAGGCGGCAAGCCCGCTGGCCCGAGGGTGCGCCAGCAAAGCGGGCGCAATAGTCCGGGCGTGAGCCTGCGCGGCAAAAAACGCGGGCTGCGCAAACCTTGAAATAACGACCCCGGGAAGGAATTGGATATGGTCCTTAACAGATGGAACGATAGTGACGCAAAGCAATTTATGGATGCGGCGGGCGCTGATCCGGCGGATCGGGAGCTGGCGCTCAGGGTCTATACCTCTCGCTTGATCGGTGGCGATCTGGATCTCGTGCTGCATGGCGGTGGCAATACCTCGTGCAAACTGGAGCGTCCGGATATTTTCGGCCAGCCCGAGGCGGTGCTGCATGTAAAAGGGTCCGGCTGGGATCTGGGGGTGATCGAGGCGGCGGGCTTGCCCGGGGTGCGGCTGGATCCTTTGGTGAAGCTGCGCGCGCTTGAGGCGCTTTCGGATGAGGATATGGTGAATTTACAGCGCGCGAACCTGCTGGACAGCACCTCGCCCAACCCGTCGGTCGAAACCTTGCTGCATGCATTTCTGCCGCATAAATATGTGGATCATACCCATGCGTCGGCCATGCTGGCGCTGGCGGATCTGCCCAATGCCGAGGCCGTGGTCAAAGAGATTTTCGGCGACCGCCTTGTATGCGTGCCCTTCATCATGCCGGGCTTCGAGCTGGCAAAGGTAGCGGCTGAAGTATATGATGCCAACCCCGATGTGGAAGGGCTGATCCTGATCAATCACGGCCATTTTGCCTTTGGCGATAGCGCCAAGCAAAGCTATGACCGGCTGATCGCGCATACCAACGAGGCGGAGGCCTGGCTGGAGAAAACCAGCGGGCAGGTGCCTGCGGTTGCGGCCGGGCGAGATGAAGAAATGGAAGCGCGGGCGGCGGACATCCTGCCGATGCTGCGGGGTATTATCGGGAAGCGTAATGCGGAATTCACCGGTGATCGTGATTTTCCGATGCCGGTGATGAACCTGCGCACGGGGGCGAATGTGCAAGCCTTTATCGCGCGGGATGATCTGGCGGCGCTCTCCCGCCGGGGGGTGGCGACGCCGGACCATGTGATTCGCACCAAGAATTATCCGCTGCTGCTTACCCGCGAGATTATGGCGGCGGGCCGTGAGGCGGTGGAAAAGGCGGTGGATGAGTATATTGCCGAATATACCGAATATTTCACGGTGAACAATGCGCGCTTGGGCGGGGTGAAAACCATGCTCGCCCCTACGCCCAATCTGGCGTGGATAGAGGGGGTTGGCGTGGTCGGGATATCGGCCGATGCCAAGGCCGCAGGGGCGGCCAGCGATCTGGCGGCGCAGAATATGAATGTGATGACCAATGGCGAGGCTTGTGGCGGCTTTCATCCGGTGAGCGCGCAAAAGCTGTTTGATATGGAATACTGGTCGCTGGAGCAGGCCAAGCTGGGCAAGGGCAAGCCCCCTGCAATGCAGGGCCGCGTGGTGATGATCACCGGCGGCGGGGGCGCGATCGGGCTGGCAACCGCGCAGAGCTTTGCTGCGCTCGGGGCTAATATATTTATCGTTGATCTGGAGTCGGCGGCGCTGGAAGCCGCGCTGGCTACCCTCGGCGCGGGCCATGGCGGGATGGCGCTGGATATCACGGCGGAGGGGGCGGCGGAGGCGGCCATGCAGGCCTGCATCTGCGCCTTTGGCGGGCTGGATATTCTGGTGTCCAATGCGGGGGCGGCATGGACAGGCGAAATGGCTGATCTGCCGGATGAAACCCTGCGCAAAAGCTTCGAGCTGAATTTCTTTGCCCATCAGCGCTTTGCCAAGGCGGCGGCCAATCTGTTTGCGATGCAAGGGCGGGGCGGGCAGATCTTGTTCAATGTGTCCAAGCAGGCGGTGAATCCCGGCAAGGGCTTTGGCGCTTATGGCATCCCCAAAGCCGCGACATTCTTTTTGCTGCGCCAGCTTGCGCTGGAGCTGGGGCCAAAGGGGGTGCGGGTGAATGGCATCAACGCCGACCGTATCCGCTCTGGCCTGCTGGACGAGGATTTCGTGACCGAACGCGCCAAGGCGCGCGGGATTGACGAGGAAACCTATATGGCGGGAAATCTGCTGCGCCGCGAGGTCGAGGCTAAACATGTGGGCGATGCTTTTGTTGCGCTTGCGCTCAGCGTTCGCACCACGGCGCATGTGGTGACGGTGGATGGCGGGAATATCGAAGCGGCGCTGCGGTAATCCGGTCGGGCCTTGGCCCGACCTGCGCCGGTGAGGGGGGCCTTTAGGCTCCCCGAAGCGGCGCACCCCCGGGACTGTCCTGCAGCTCCGGCGATGCTTTGCCCTCACGGAGGCTACGCCCCCATCGGGCAAAGCACGTTTTTAGCAAGCTAAAAACCGGCCTGCGGCGGCGGGGGCCTCGCTTCGCTCGGCGGGGCTTGCCGCTATGCTTGGTCCAGAACCCGATCGGGGAACATTCGGGCAAGTCCTTCGGGGGAGGCCTCGCAGATGCCGCGCTCGGTGATCAGGCCGGTGATTAGACGGCGGGGCGTTACGTCAAATGCCGGATTGCTGCCCGGGGTGCCGTCGGGGCTGATTTGCACCTCTCCGATTTCGCCATTGGCCAGCTTGCCTTGCACATGGGTGACTTCCTCGCCGCCGCGCGCCTCGATCGGGATCTCGGCGATGCCGTCTTTCACCGTCCAGTCGATGGTGGGCGAGGGCAGGGCGACATAAAACGGCACCCCGTTATCATGCGCCGCCAGCGCCTTGAGATAGGTGCCGATTTTGTTACACACATCGCCGTGGGCGGTGGTGCGATCTGTGCCGACAATCACGAGATCCACCTGCCCGTGCTGCATCAGATGCCCGCCGGCATTGTCTACGATCAGATGATGCGGAATGCCGTGGCTGTTCATTTCCCAGCTGGTGAGCAAGGCGCCCTGATTGCGCGGGCGGGTTTCATCCACCCAGATATGAATCGGAATACCGTCTAGCTGGGCGTGATACATTGGCGAGGTCGCCGTGCCCCAATCCACGGTCGCCAGCCAGCCGGCATTGCAATGGGTGAGGATATTCACCACCTCGCCCGGTGCTTTCCGCGCGGCGATTTTGCGGAGGATCTCCAGCCCATGCACCCCGATCATCCGGTTGCGCTCCAC
>JALSHK010000494.1 GCA_026982275.1 Paracoccaceae bacterium
CCATGGAATGCGCACACAGCCCGAGCGGTTACGCGCGGAATAGGCGCGTAGCACCGGCGCTTCAAAGCCCGGGATCAGGCGCTTGTAGCTGTTGGTGGCTGGGTTGGTAAAAGCATTCAGCGCCTTGGCGTGCTTTAGAATGCCGCCAATGAAATAGAGCGCCTCTTGGGAAAGATCGGCGTATTTATCGCCAGCAAAAAGCGGCTTGCCCTCTTTCCAGATCGACATATTCACATGCATGCCGGTGCCGTTATCACCGGCAATCGGCTTGGGCATAAAGGTGGCGGATTTGCCGTAGGCATGCGCCACATTGTGGATCACATATTTGTATTTTTGCAGCTCGTCCGCCTGCTTGACCAAGGTGCCAAAAACCAGGCCCAGCTCGTGCTGGCAAGAGCCAACCTCGTGGTGGTGCTTGTCGACCTTCATGCCCAGCCGCTTCATGGTGGAGAGCATTTCGCCGCGAATATCATGGGCGGCGTCGGTCGGGTTAACCGGAAAGTAGCCACCCTTGACGCCGGGGCGGTGGCCCATATTGCCCATTTCATATTCGGTATCGGTGTTCCATGAGGCATCTGCGGCATCAACCTCGAAGGAAACCTTGTTCATCGAATTGCTGAAGCGCACATCGTCAAACAGGAAAAACTCGGCTTCCGGGCCAAAATAGGCGGTGTCACCAATGCCGGAAGCCAGCAGATAGGCCTCGGCTTTTTCGGCGGTGGAGCGGGGATCGCGCGAATAAGGCTCGCCGGTATCCGGCTCATGCACCGAGCAATGCAGGCACAGGGTTTTTTCGGCGTAGAACGGGTCAATATAGGCGCTTGCGCAATCGGGCACCAGCTTCATGTCGCTTTCGTCAATGCTTTTCCAGCCGGCAATCGAGGAGCCGTCAAACATGAAGCCTTCTTCAAGGAAATCGGCATCGACCTCATCGTTGATGATGGTTACATGCTGCAATTTTCCGCGCGGGTCGGTGAAGCGGATGTCCACATATTCGATATCGTTCTCTTTGATCATGTCAAGAACGGTTTGGATGTCACTCATGGTTTTTTCCTTACGTTAAAGGGCGTCTGGCCCGTCTTCTTCTGTGCGAATGCGGATGGCTTGCTCAATGCTGGAAACAAAGATCTTGCCATCGCCGATTTTTCCGGTTTTGGCGGCGTCGATGATGGCTTTGATGGCCTCGTCCACCTGATCCTCGTTCAGCACGATTTCGATTTTCACCTTGGGCAGAAAATCAACTACATATTCGGCCCCGCGATATAGCTCGGTATGGCCTTTCTGGCGGCCAAACCCCTTGGCCTCGATTACGCTCAGCCCCTGAATGCCCACGTCTTGCAAGGCTTCCTTGACTTCGTCCAGCTTGAACGGCTTGATGATTGCTTCGATTTTCTTCATGTCGATGCTCCTGATTGCTATGGGCTGTAAAGCATTGCTGGATTGGCGGTGCAAATTGATTGCGGATGGGGCAGGGCGTGCGAGTCGATATTTTGGCTGCGTTGCCTAAATTTTAGCCACACCGCCCAATTAAAGGGCAAAACGAAATCTGGAGCGGGCTTCAGCCCGCCACCCCTTCCCCTCTTCCCAATCATCGTGTTTAATCGCTCAAACAGCAAAGGCTTTTTACGATGACCGAACTTCTGACCGCCGCGCAAATGCAAGCCATTGAGCAAGACGCAATGGAGTGCAGCGGCGTCACCGGCCTTGAGTTGATGGAGCGGGCAGGGCGCGGCGTGGTTGAGGCCATCCTCCGGGAATGGCCCGACATGGCCAAAACCTCGCAAAAAGCCGTGGTGCTTTGCGGCCCGGGCAATAACGGTGGCGACGGCTTTGTGGTGGCGCGGTTGCTGAAGCAGCGCGGCTGGGAGGTGGAGGTTTTTCTTTATGGAGCGATGGAAAAGCTGCCGCCGGATGCGAAGGTGAATGCACAGAGCTGGCTTGAATTCGAGGCTGTTTCCACCATTGGCGAAGATATTTCCGCCCTGCGGGCAGCGACTGAAAATACCGGAATTTTTATCGATGCCTTATTTGGCGGCGGGCTGGCCCGCCCCCTGCCTGAAATATTCGCCCCGCTTGGCCGCTTGTTCAGAAGCGGTGAAATCGAGGTTTTCAACGATATGACCGAGATGTTCGAATATGGCAGGATCGTCGCGATCGACATCCCCTCGGGCCTCTGCGCCAGCTCCGGACGGGTGATCGGCGATTTTGCTTTCAAGGCGGGGCTGACGGTTACCTTCGAGCGCCCGAAATTCGGCCACTATCTCGAGGACGGCCCGGCGCATTGCGGCAGGCTTTCCATCCTTTCCATCGGTATAGATGATGAATATTTCGACCTGTTTTTCGAGGCCAGCACGATGCACACCTTTGCCCGTGTCGCCGCCCCCCCGCAGGGGCTGGCCAAGGGGCAGGGGCATAAATACAGCCATGGGCATGCGCTGGTTCTTGCCGGCCCTGAAGGGCGCGGCGGCGCGGCGCGGCTGGCGGCACGCGGGGCGCTGCGCATCGGGTCCGGGCTGGTTACCCTCGGTTGCCCCTACGGGGCCCTGGCTGAAAATGCGGCGCGGCTGGATGCCATCATGCTGCGCGAAATCGACACCCCAGAGGCATTGCGTCAGGTCTTGCAGGACGAGCGGATAAACGCGCTCTGCCTCGGGCCGGGTATGGGGCTGAACGCCCGCACCCGTGAGATGGTGGAGGTGGCGCTGGAAAGCGGTCGCCCCGCGGTGCTGGATGCCGATGCCCTGAGCGCCTTCAAAAGCCGGCCGGAAATATTGTTTGAAATGCTGCACAAGGATGTGGTCATTACCCCGCATATGGGGGAGGTCCGCGCCTTGGTGCCCGAGGCTGTTGCGGCCTATGAGGTGCCGCCCCGAACGGGTCCGGCCTTGTCCAGACACGGTCTGGCGGTCGGCTTGGCAGGTTTGGCAGGCTGCACCGTGTTGATCAAAGGTGCGGATACCGTGATCGCAAAAACCGCCAACCATATGTCTTATTCATCGACCCATGCCGCCCATTATGATCGCGCCGCGCCGTGGTTGGCCACCGCTGGTGCGGGTGATGTGCTGGCGGGGTTTGTCACCGGGCTTATGGCCCGTGGCTTTGCCCCGATGCATGCCGCCGAACAAGCCGCGTGGCTGCATGTGCAATGCGCTCTGGAATTCGGCCCGGGCTTGATTGCGGAAGACATCCCCGAACAAATTCCTGCGGTGCTTTCAGCGCTTCTCTTCAAGTAAAACACTAATAAACTTGTATAATGCATTGAAATATTGCTATTTTGAGTTGTGGTGCCGGCTGTGCGGATTCGTTGTGCCGTTAAGATTCATGCCGCCTTGAACGGCTCCATCTAAAGCCTTGTTGTATTTCCGGCGTGTTTTCTGCCGGGGCTGCTACTCACAAATCAAAAAAAAGGGGAATAATGATGTCTACAGATATTTCAGCGCTCAGGTCCATCGACGGTTTTATCGGTGGTTGTCTGGTGGATAGCGGTAGCGGGCTGATGCTCGCATCGGAGGGGGGCGGCAAGGATTTTGATCTCGATATCGCCGCTGCGGCCAATACCGAGGTGATCAAGGCCAAGCTAAGCGCGATGGAGGCGCTGGGGCTTGGAGGGGATGCCATCGAGGATATCCTGATCACCCTCAGTTCGCAGGTGCATCTGATCCGCCCGCTGGCCAAAACGCCAACCATTTTTCTTTATGCCGCGCTGGAGAAAAAAGCCAATCTCGGTATGGCGAGGATCAAGGTAAAGGCTGTTGAGCAAAGCCTTGAATTTTAACTGCGCTCAATGGAGCATATGATCCCGCCCGGCGGGTCTTGAATTCGGGGCGCAGCGCAATAAAAAAGCCGGCATACTCAAATATCGAGACCCCCGATGCGACAACCCGAGCTGCTGACCGCCTTGTGCGGTTATTCTCGTTCTGGTTTTATTTCTGATCTTTTGGCCGGTATTACCGTGGCCATGGTGGCGCTGCCGCTTAGCCTTGCGATTGCCATTGCCTCGGGGGCGGGGCCGACCGGATGATCGCGGGTAATCACCGCCCCGATGCCGAGGTGCCGGCGCAAGGCTTTGCCAATATCGCTTCGTTGCTCTTTGGCGGCATGCCGGCGACATGCGCGATTGCCCGCACCGCTACCAGCATTCGCATTGGCGGAAAAACTCCCGTGGCGGGGCTGGCCCATGCGGCTATGATTCTGATCGTGATGATGCCGGCCTCGGGTTTGGCTGGCAATCCGGCTGCGCCGCCAAAAATCCCCGCCAGCCCCGTGGAGCGCGCCGAAATGATAGTATTTCGGGCCTTCCTGCGGAATCCGGCATTTTCTGCTCGCAACCCGCAATAACCTCTGCTAGATAGGCGCGGAATTTATGCGGATGTGGTGGAATTGGTAGACACGCCAGATTTAGGTTCTGGTGCCGCGAGGCGTGGGGGTTCAAGTCCCTTCATCCGTACCATTATTTTAGGCCCGCTTGGGCATTGAACCGAGGAATTGACATGCAGGTTACCGAAACCCTGAACGAAGGCCTGAAACGCGCCTATGAAATAGTGATTCCGGCAGCCGAGCTGGAAGTCAAGGTGAACGAAAAAATCGAAGCCGCGCGCGCCGATTTCCAGATGAAGGGTTTTCGCAAGGGTAAAGCCCCGCTCGCCCTGATGAAAAAGATGTTTGGCCAGTCGGTTCTGGGCGAAGCTTTGCAAGAAACCGTGGATGCTGCCGTTTCTGCCCAGTTTGAAAAAACCGGCGATCGTTCGGCCGCGCAGCCCGAAATCAAAATGACCAATGAGGAATGGAAAGAGGGCGATGATGTGGCCGTTTCCGTTTCTTATGAATGCTTGCCCGAAGTGCCCGAAGGTGATTTCGCGGGCCTCGAGCTGGAGCGGCTGGTGGTTCAGGCCGATGATGAATCCATTCAGGAAGCGCTGGACAATATCGCCAAATCTACCCAGAATTTCGAAAAGCGCCGCAAAGGCTCGAAAGCCAGGGATGGCGATCAGGTTGTGATCGATTTCCTCGGCAAGGTTGACGATGTGGCTTTCGAGGGCGGTCAGGCCGATGATTATCCGCTGGTGCTTGGCTCCAACAGCTTCATTCCGGGCTTTGAAGAGCAGCTGGTCGGCGCCAAGGAGGGCGATGAAATCGAGGTGAAGGTCACCTTCCCCGCCGAATACCAAGCGGAAAACCTTAAAGGCAAGGATGCGGTATTTACCTGTAATATCAAAGCTGTAAACGAGCCAAAGCCAGCTGAAATCGATGACGAGCTGGCCAAGCGCTATGGCGCTGAAGATCTGGACGGCTTGAAAAAGCAGATTTCCGAACGCCTGGCTGACGAATATAAAGGTGCCGCCCGCACAGTGCTAAAGCGCAATCTGATGGACAAGCTTGACGCCATGTTTGATTTCGAGCTGCCACCGAGCCTTGTGGAGGCCGAAGCCGGCTCCATTGCCCACACCCTTTGGCACGAGGATAACCCCGAGGTCGAGGGCCATGATCACCCCGAGATCGAAACCACCGACGAGCATAAGGTTCTGGCCACGCGGCGGGTTCGCCTTGGCCTGCTTTTGGCCGAGCTGGGAAATAAAAACGAGATCAAAGTATCCGAGGAAGAAATGCAGCGCGCGATGTTTGAAGCGGCGCGGCAATATCCGGGTCAGGAGCGCGAGTTTCTCGAATTTATCCAGAAAAACGAGCAGGCCCAGCAGCAAATGCGCGCCCCGCTTTACGAGGATAAAGTGGTGGATTACATTCTGGAGCTGGCTCAGGTTTCCGATAAAGCCGTTAGCAAGGAAGAGCTGCAAAAAGCCATCGAAGGGCTCGATGACGAGTAATACAAAGCGAATACAATGTTGGAAAAAAGGCTCTGCTGCGGCGGGGCCTTTTTTATGCCGTGGCCCTATTGCCAGATCGAGAGGTGATCATTGCCCAATACGCGGCTTTCGATCTGTCGCAAGCTCGGATGCTCATCCAGACGGTCAAAAGGCAAGGCTCCAAGGGCCGGAATGCCGCTGGCGCCGAGCAGCACCCCGGCATGAAACACCTCCAGCCGGTCCACCAGACCATATTTTATCAGGCTGGCCGCAAGGCGGCTGCCGCCTTCCACAAGGATGCGGGTGAGGCCGCGCGCTGCCAGTTTTTGCATCAGATCCTGCAGATCAAGGCCATCTTGTGCGGGCTTGGCCGCCAGCATCTCCAGCCCGGGCACCGTTAGCTTGAGCCGTGTGGCTTCGCTCTGATCGCTATGGCAGATCCAGAGCGGAATATCACCGGCGCTGCGCGCCAGCCTTGATTGCGGGTCCAGCGCCAGCCGGCTATCCAGCACAAGGCGAACCGGATTTGCATCCTCGAGCCCGAGACCGCGAACATCGAGCATCGGATCATCGGCCCTGGCGGTGCCTTGGCCGATCATAACCGCATCATGGGTGGCGCGCAGCATATGGACATAGCGGCGGGATTCCGGCCCGGTAATCCAGCGGCTTTCGCCCGATGCGGTGGCGATGCGCCCGTCAAGCGATGCGGCGATCTTGAGGGTGATAAAAGGGCGACCACGGGTTTTGGCCAGTAAAAAACCGGCATTGGCGGCGCGGGCCTCGGCCTCCATCAGGCCGGTATCCACACGAATTCCGGCCTCTCGCAGCATGGCAAAGCCCTTGCCCGAAACCCGCGGATCCGGATCCGCCAACGGGCAAACCACACGCGATATTCCCGCTTTGATCAAGGCTGTGGCACAGGGCGGGGTTTCACCCTGATGGGCGCAGGGTTCAAGCGTAACATAGGCGGTGGCACCGCGCGCATTTCCTGCTTGGGCCAGCGCAACGGTTTCGGCATGGGGGCGGCCCGAAGGCTGTGTCCAGCCGCGCCCGAGCAGGCGGCCATCCTTTACAATCACACAGCCCACCGCAGGGTTGGGCCATACCCGCCCCAGGCCCCGCGCCCCGAGCGAGAGCGCAAGCTGCATCCAGCGGCTGTCGTTATTCGGCATCGTTGGGCGGGCGAAGCTCGGAGACAAACTCCTCGAAATCATCGGCGGCCTGGAAGTTTTTATAGACGCTGGCAAAGCGCACATAGGCCACGGTATCGATCCGCGCCAGGGTTTCCATCACGATCTGGCCGATTTTATCCGATGGAATATCCACCTCGCCGAGGCTCTCCAGCCGCCGCACGATGCCCGAGATCATCTGGTCCACGCGCTCGATCTCGACGGGGCGTTTTTGCAGCGCGGTGCGAATGGAGCGCGAAAGCTTGTCGCGGTCAAAATCCTCGCGCTTGCCGTTTTTCTTCAGCACTACCAGATCGCGCAACTGCACCCGCTCATAGGTGGTGAACCGCCCGGCGCAGGCCGCACAATAGCGCCGCCGCCGGATGGCGGAATGATCCTCTGCGGGGCGCGAGTCTTTCACCTGCGTATCGATATTTCCACAAAATGGGCAGCGCATGGGCGTCTCCGTCAATTGTTGTTTGGTATAGTATAGAAGCGGGCGCAGAATTTGTGTAGGGGGAAATATGCGCCGCTATATTTGGGGCTGAAATCTAGACGGCTGTAAATCGGCTAAAGCGATTTACAGCCGCTAAAATCCTCTGTAAGTTAAATCCGCACATATTAGGAGAACCAAAAATGACCCTCGCAAAAACTTTTTTTATTGTCGCTGCCGCCGGATTTCTGTCGGCCTGTGAAGAGCCTTTCGCTGTAGAATCCATGCCTGGTGCGGCGGTTATGCGTGGCACGGTGGATGCCTCGCTGGTAAGCGATCCGGCTCTGGCCAGCCGTCTTGACGGGGCCTCGCAGGCCGGCAATCTGATTACCTATGCCTATTATACCGATGTCGTGGGCGAGGTCGCGGTTATTG
>JALSHK010000495.1 GCA_026982275.1 Paracoccaceae bacterium
CCGTTGCGAGGTAGCATGGGGCAGAGCGCAGAACACAAGATCAACCCCGTCAAAATCTATTTCATCTATTTTACAGAGCGTTGGCAAGGAAAGATGGCGCAAATGCGGAAAGACTTCCCCATAGGCAAGCCCGGCTTTTCGATCCGCACTCAGCGCCTGGATCCTTATGCCCGAATGACCGGCCAAAAGCCGCACAAGTTCGGCCCCCGTATAACCGCTAGCTCCAAGAATTACGATATTTTTCATCATCTATACTTTCTGCCAATTCACCATTTGGCCCAAAAACATCTCCGCCATCCGGCCTACTTTTTCCACCGCTCCGGTTGTATAATAGGCGGTATCCCCTACCTCTTTATAGCGCGGATGCCGTTTCAGATAATCAGAGGTAGCCTCAGCCACGATTGCGGGCTGGGATAGCAATTTGGTGCCTTCCGGAAGCGCCGCCCTGAACATGGATTCGACAATCGGATAATGCGTGCAGCCCAGAACCGCCGCTTGCGGCTTTGGCAAGCGAGACAAAAGGGCCGAGACATGCTGCTCGACCAGCGCCATAGACAAGGCCCGGTCCCCCGATTCAATGGCATCCACCAATCCATCGCAAGCATGGCCTACTACATTTACATCTCGTGCCCGAAATTTCATCTCGCGCGGGAAAGCGGCGCTTTCGATCGTGGACTGGGTGGCGAATACGGCAACATTTTCCAGTCCGGTATGGGTGGGTGGGGCATTATCACCCCAATCGCGCCGGGTCAGATTTTCAATCATCGGCACAAAAACCCCCAGCACCCGCTTGTGCCCTTCCGGCAGCCAGCTCACCTGCATCCGGTGCAGCGCGCTGGCAGAAGCGGTGTTACATGCGATAATGACCAACTCGCAGCCTTTGTCAAAAAGGGTTTGAACCGATTTGGTGGTCAGATCAAACACATCATAAGCATCTCGGGTACCATACGGAGTATTGGCGTTATCCCCGAGATAGACAAAAGCCTGATCCGGCAGGCGACGCTGAAGCGACCGCAAAATAGTAAGGCCACCAAGGCCGCTATCAAATACACCGATTGGCATGGTCCGCTCCGATATCCAACTCAAGGCTTTTGTGCAAAATGCACCCGCAAAGCACAACCCCAAAAAAAGGGCCAGCGTTAGCCGGCCCCATGTAACTGTATTTTATATCTGGCTACCGGCCGATTTCAACAACTCTATCACGCTGGACCGCGCGCTCTCCGGCAATCCCGAGATAGGTTGCAATCACATCCGATACCCGCTGGATAATCCGCACCCGCATGGTTTGCCCAACGGCAACCGCAGCTTCGGCTTCAGCCCCGCCAAAGGCGGTAACGTCGGATTCAATTATTGCCGGCCCGGCCAGAAGCTCGCCGGTATTGGCATCAACCACGGTCAGGATAAAGTCGATATTATGAATGCCGCCAATATTGGAGCGGGCCCGCTCGGTCAGCGAATGGAACTGGATTTGCTCGGTGCGCAAGATTACAGCGCGGCTGCCCTTGATAGAGGGGCGGAACCGCAAGGATGCCTGCGCCATAGCCTCTTCCATAATGGTTTCGATCTGGGCATAAACATCACCCGGCCCGTCTTCGCGCCAAATCAGATCTACGTCTGGCATTTGGCTATTCGCGGTGGTCGTGGTCAAAGTCCGGGGCACGGTAGCCTGAACATCAACAACCCGCCAGTTATAGGTTAGATCTTCCCGCAATGGCTCCGGAAAAAACGTGTTTGTGCTGACGCACCCTGAAATGCCAACGGCAACGGCCAGTGCCAATATCCATGTTTTTATCATTATTATCTCCTCGATGGACTAGAAAACTCTACAATTTTTATACGGGCAATATAATGGCAAAGCAACTTTTTTGCCAACAAAAAATTTTATAGTGGAAAAGTGATTCTATTCTGCAACATCTGTTGAATTCATTGACAAAAAAGGCGCAGCCAAAGCCACGCCTTTCGATTGACGATATAGATGTATTAGCGCTTCGAGAACTGGAAGCTCCGGCGCGCTTTGCGCTTGCCGTATTTCTTGCGCTCAACCACACGCGCATCGCGGGTCAGGAATCCGGCGGCCTTTAGCGGGCCACGTAGCGATGGTTCATAAAGCTGCAGTGCCTTGGCAATGCCGTGCTTAACCGCGCCGGCCTGGCCCGAAAGCCCGCCGCCTTTAACCGTGGCCATCACGTCGAATTCACCTTCAACACCGGCAACCGAAAACGCTTGCGCAAGCAGCATTTGCAACACAGGGCGGGCGAAATATTCGTTCATCGGCTTGCCGTTAACGGTCGCCTTGCCAGAGCCGGGCTTGATCCAGACACGGGCAACCGCGTCTTTACGCTTGCCAGTGGCATAAGAGCGGCCAAGCTCGTCGCGAACAGGCTCACGCGCAGGGCCGGTATCTACGGCCAGCTCAACGGTGCTATCGGCTACGGCTTCTTTCAGGTCGTCGAGCGATTTGATTTCATCATTCATGATTAAGCGCTCCGGGTGTTTTTAGGGTTCATGGATTTTACATCCAGAATTTCAGGCTGCTGGGCCTCCTGGCCGTGTTCGGCGCCTGCATAAACGCGCAGGTTGGTCATTTGTTTTTTGGAAAGCGGGCCGCCGGGCAGCATGCGCTGAACAGCCTTCACCAATACGCGCTCGGGAAAGCGGCCTTCGAGGATTTGCTCGGCCGTGCGGTGCTTGATGCCGCCAGGGTGGCCGGTGTGCCAGTAATAGCGCTTGTCGGCACGTTTATTGCCGGTCATTTGCACTTTTTCTGCGTTAATCACAATCACATTGTCGCCCATATCCATGTGCGGGGTGAAACTTGGCTTGTGCTTGCCGCGCAAGCGCATGGCTATAATCGAAGCCAAACGACCCAGAACGATGCCTTCGGCGTCGATCAGGATCCATTTTTTCTCGATATCGGCCGGTTTGGCTGAATATGTTTTCATGGTCGGTTTTCCGTTTTCGGAGGGTAAGCGCACGAAAATCTTCCCGTGCCAAATATGATAGGGGGGTTTTAACCGATTGAAATGCGCAGTCAACTGCAAAGTGCCTGTAAATACCCAACAAAAACAACGGGCTACAATATAGGTATTATTTTACCCCAGCACTTTCACGCGGCGGGATTGAAAAAGTAAGGTTGGCATGGGCCACCGGCTTGTCATGGGCATTGGAATAAAGCATCACATCGCCCACACTCAGCGCGCGCCCCAGCTTGAGGATTCGCGCCTCGGCCCACATGCCGCCCGCCTCGGGCTTGCGCATATAATCAATTGCGGCAGAGGTGGTAACGGTCAGCGCCTTGGGGCCGATCATCGCCAGCGTGGCCACATAAAACGAAATATCCGCCAGCTCGAAAATAGCCGCGCCGGAAAGCGTGCCGCCGGGGCGCAGGTCTCTCGGATCTGGCAGCTTGTCTATGATGGCCCCCATTTCGGGCAATTCCCGCACGCGGTATCGCGTATCCACCTCGGGAAAGGCCGAGGTTAAAAACCGGTTCATTTCCAAGACACTCATCTGGTTTTGCATTCGATCTTTCCCTTGGCTGTTTTTTGCGCCACATTGCAGGCGAAGCTTCAAAGGATCAAGACCATGGACGATATTCTTATTCGCCAAGACGCCGATGCCATCGCCACCCTGACGCTGAACCGGCCAGCAGCGCTCAATGCCCTATCCGGGGAAATGCTGACCGCATTGCAAGGCCAGCTGGATGCGCTGGCCAGCGATCCTTCCATCCGCGTGATTGTGCTAAAGGGCGCGGGTAAGGTTTTTTGCGCGGGGCATGACCTGAAGCAAATGACGGCAGCGCGGCAGGCAGAGGATGGCGGCAAGGCCTATTTTAACGCGCTGTTTGCCCAATGCGGGCGGCTGATGACAACGCTGACAAAGCAACCCCAGCCGGTGATTGCGCAGGTGCATGGCATTGCTACGGCGGCGGGCTGCCAGCTGGTGGCGAGCTGTGATCTGGCCGTGGCGGCGGACGGGACCCGCTTTGGGGTGAATGGCATCAATATCGGGCTTTTCTGCTCCACCCCGATGGTGGCGCTTACCCGTAATATCCCGCGCAAACAGGCGTTTGAAATGCTGACAACCGGTGACTTTATCGAAGCCGATCGCGCTGCCGGGCTGGGCCTGATCAATCGCGCCGTGCCACCCGAAGCGCTGGAGGCGGAAACCACGGCGCTGGCGCAAAAGCTGGCCTCCAAGCTGGGCGTGGCGGTGAGGATCGGCAAGGAAAGCTTTTATGCGCAGCTCGAAATGGAGCTGGAAGAGGCCTATGCCTATACCGGTGCCAACATGGCCGAAAACATGATGTTTCGCGACACCGAGAAGGGTGTCGCGGCATTTCTGGACAAGCGCAAGCCCGAGTGGCAGCAATGACGGCAGGGTAAACCCCGCCCTACCCCCGCGATATTTTCTGCTCTGCCGGATAGGCCGCATTGAAGCGCCCGCGCAAAACCAGCACGAAAAGCACAACCGCACCGAATTGGTGGGTGAGTGCAATATCAAGCTGGGCCATGAACAGCACCGTATAAACACCCAGCACGACCTGTGCGAAAAGCATCACAACCATCGCCGTAAATGCCTTGCGCGTGGCGGCCACCGGGCTACGGCGGCTTTTCCACCACACAAACACCCCCAGCAGAAAAGCAATATAGCCCATCATCCGATGATTAAATTGCACCAGGGCCGGATTTTCGAAAAAATTCGTCCAGAGCGGCGTATAACCGAAGCTCTCGGAGGGCAGGAATTCCCCCGCCATATCGGGCCATGACGGAAAGCTGCGCCCCGCATCGATGCCGGCCACGAGCGCCCCAAGCAAGATCTGCAAAAACAGCACCAGCAGCAAGACGGTGGAAAGCTTCATCAGCCCCCCTTCCCTGCGTCGCCGCGCCTGTAGCATTTCCGCTCCGGTTTTGCGGATGGCCAATACATACCATGTGATCAAGCCGAGAATAATAAAGGCCAGCCCCAGATGCATCGCCAAGCGATAGCTGGCCACGTCGACCATCCTTCCTGTCAGGCCCGAAGACACCATCCACCAGCCAAGCGCGCCTTGCGCCCCGCCCAGCACGCCGAGCATGAAGAACTTGCCGGTATAGCCGGTGGGGATTTGCTTGCGCAGCCAGAACCAGAAAAACCCGACAGCCCAGACCAGCCCAATCATCCGGCCCAGTAGCCGATGCCCCCATTCCCACCAGAAAATTCCTTTGAATTCCTGAAGGTTCATATAGCTGTTTTGCAGCATAAACTCGGGCGACCCCTGGTATTTGGCAAATTCTTCCAGCCATGCGGCCTCCGAAAGCGGCGGGATCGCGCCGGTAATCGGTTTCCATTCCGTGATTGAAAGCCCGCTATCTGTCAGCCGCGTCAGCCCGCCAATCGCGATCATCACCACCAGCATTACAAAAATCAGTCCAAGCCAGAATACCAGCGCGCGGCGTGGTATGGTTTTTGTTTTTTTCACAATCGGCGAAGATTGTTTTTCGCCAACCTCTTCAAAAATATTGCGGCTTTCAGTCATGGGGCTCTCCTTTGCCAAGGGGGCCGTGGCGGCGCTCGGCTATGGCTTTGATCACGCCGTGCAGGCTGCGGATATCCGCATCCGTAAGCGGCAGTCGGCTAAACATATTATTCAGGTTTTCCAGCATAGAGACCCGCTTGGATTCGGGAAAGAAGAATCCTACATCATCTAGCCGGCTTTCCAGATGGGCCAAAAAGGCCCGCACCTCTCCGGCCTCGGCAAAGCGGGTTTTGCTCAGGTCCAGCGCCTCGTCTGGCGCTTCTCCCGCCAACCGCCGCCATTCATAGGCCAGCAGCAGCACCGATTGCGCCAGGTTGAGCGAGGCGAATGCCGGATTTACCGGCACCGAGATAAAAGCATTGGCCTGCACGATATCCTCATTCTCCAGCCCGGCCCGCTCCGGTCCGAATAAAACCCCCACCTTTTGCCCCTTTGCGATCAAGGCATGGGCATGGGCCATCGCCCGCTCGGGAGTCATTACCACCTTGGTCAGATCCCGCTTGCGCGCGGTGGTGGCAAATACAAAATTAAGGTCCGAGATCGCCTCCGCTGTGCTATCGGCCAGCTGGATCTGGTCCAGCACCCGCCCTGCGCCCGAGGCGAGCGCGACGGCTTTGGGGTTGGGCCAGCCATCTCGCGGGGCGACAAGGCGCATCCTGTCCAGCCCGAAATTCAGCATCGCCCGCGCCGCCGCGCCGATATTCTCGCCCATTTGCGGCTTTACCAGAATAATGGCAGGCATTGGCCCTTGCCATCCTTCATCTGCCGCGTGATCCGTGCCTGACATGATTTTTCCCGCGCTATTTTTGCGGGTGATACGATGCGCGGCATGTGGATGCAAATACTGTTTGGGTATACAACCGCATACCGCTCTTTCCTTTTGCAATCGAATATCGTAAAAGCAGGCGAATCTTTTATATAGGGGGCAGAAATGGCCAAGATTAAAGTTGAAAACCCGGTGGTTGAGCTGGACGGCGATGAAATGACCCGCATCATCTGGCAATTCATCAAAGACAAGCTGATCCTGCCCTATCTTGATATTGATCTGAAATATTATGATCTCGGCATGGAAAGCCGCGATGCCACCGATGACCAGATCACCATCGACGCTGCGCATGCGATCCAGAAATACGGCGTAGGCGTGAAATGCGCCACCATCACCCCGGACGAGCAGCGGGTGGAAGAATTCGGGCTGAAGAAAATGTGGAAATCGCCCAACGGCACCATCCGCAATATCCTTGGCGGCACAATTTTCCGCGCGCCGATCATTTGCCAGAATGTGCCCCGCCTTGTGCCGGGCTGGACCGACCCGATCGTGATCGGCCGCCACGCCTTTGGCGACCAATACCGCGCCACCGATTTCCGCTTTCCCGGCAAGGGCAAGCTCAGCATGAAGTTCGTCGGTGAAGATGGCGAAGTGATCGAGCGCGAGGTCTATGATGCGCCTTCCTCGGGTGTTTTCATGAGCATGTATAATCGCGATGACAGCATCACCGATTTCGCCCGCGCCTCGATGAATTACGCCCTTAAAATGGGCTGGCCGCTGTATCTATCCACCAAAAACACCATCATGAAAATCTATGATGGCCGCTTCAAGGATATTTTCCAGGAAGTTTTTGATGCTGAATTCGCCGATAAATTCGCCGAAGCCGGAATCACCTACGAGCATCGCCTGATTGACGATATGGTGGCCGCAGCCATGAAATGGTCGGGTAAATTTGTCTGGGCTTGCAAAAACTATGATGGCGATGTGCAATCCGATACGGTGGCACAGGGCTTTGGCTCGCTCGGTTTGATGACCTCGATCCTGATGACACCCGATGGCAAGGTCGTAGAGGCCGAAGCCGCGCATGGCACCGTTACCCGCCACTATCGCCAGCACCAAAAGGGCGAGGCGACCTCGACCAACTCGATCGCCTCGATCTATGCCTGGACCGGCGGCCTAAAGCACCGCGCCAAGCTGGATGACAATGCCGCCCTTTTGACCTTTGCCGAAACACTGGAGAAGGTGATCGTGGATACGGTTGAAAGCGGTTATATGACCAAGGATCTGGCATTGCTGGTCGGGCCGGACCAGAAATGGCTGACCACCGAGGGATTTCTGGAGAAAATTGACGAAAATCTGCAAAAAGCACTGGCTTGATT
>JALSHK010000496.1 GCA_026982275.1 Paracoccaceae bacterium
TGCCCGATTATAGCGATGCGGCGCTGCTTTTGCCCGCCGGTGCGGGAAATCCGGTATTTCTGGTCTATAACAATTTTCGGGTGATCCAGCGCTATAATAATTCGGTGAGCTATGCGATGTCGGTTGGCCATCTGGCGGACCGCATTGCCGGAGGGGGTGGTTTTGTGCAGCCCTGGGCGCGCGAAAATGCCGGGCTGAGCCGCGAGGAAATCGTGGAATTGCAGACCCGGCTTACCGCTGCCGGATTTTCGACCGGTGGCACAGACGGCATAGCGGGGGCCAAAACCCGCAGTGCGATCATTGCCTATCAGCGCCACCTCGGGATTCAGGCCGATGGGTTTGCCACCGCCGCCTTGCTGGAAAGATTGCGCTAATAGGCCAGCCGGGTCATCCGGTCGAGCAAGGATCGCCCCCCATCAACCGCCAGAATCTGGCCGGTAATGAAGCTGGCACAGGGCGAGGCGAGAAACAGCGCGGCCTGCGCCGCCTCGGCCGCTTCGCCAATCCGGCCCATAGGCGTTGCGGCAATCACCTCTTCCTGCAGGGTTTCATCGTCAAGAAAGGCGGCCTTCAAGCTACCGCTCATCACGCTGCCGATGGACACGGCATTTACCCTGATTTTATGCGGCGCAAAGGCCACGGCCAGCCCGCGCGTAAGCTGGTCCAGCGCGGCGGTGGCCACGCTTAGGCCTACTGATTCAGGCACGCAATCCTGCGAGGCGATCGATGAAATATTGACAATCGCGCCACCGTCTTTTTGTGCAATCATCCGTTTCGCTGCTGCTTGGCACAGGCGCATATTTACCGTGGCGTTCTGGTGCATCATCAGCTCAAAGCTGTCATCGCCCGGGGCCAGCGGATCGCTCGGCAATACCTGACGGCTGGCATTGACCAGTATATCCACCCGGTCAAAGGCATCAAAAGTAGCGGCCAGCAGGTTCTTTACTGTCAGCTTTTCGCGCAGGTCTCCGGCAAAGGAAACCGCCCGGCCGGGGCTATCTTTCAGCGCTTCCACCTCGGTGTCGAGCCTGTCTTCATCCATATCGGCCAGCAATACATTGGCGCAGTTTTCAACAAACAAGCGAGCGATGGCCAAGCCCACCCCGTTTGCCGCGCCGGTCACAATCACCGATTTTCCAGATATATTTGTGGTCATTGCCGCTCCGGTGATTCTGTCTATCCGGCCCGTTTATAAGGGAAATCGGCGCGCCAAGCTAGCTGTTAACGCTTGGGTAAGCTCGCCTCGAAAACCTTGAATCCGCCATTTTGCGCCTTCATTTCCCAATTGCGAAAATGCGCATCCAGCGGGGCTTCATAGGGCAAATGCCGGTTGGCGACCATCAAAAACCGTCCCTTGGGCTGGAGCATTTTCGCGGCGGCAGCAATAAATCCGACGCCCAATTCCGGTGTGGCAGCGCGGCCCTGATGGAAGGGCGGGTTGCTGATGATCGTGTCATAAGGCGAGGATTTTGGCAGTTCCGGCACATCGGCCCAGATGAATTGTGCCCGGGGATCCGTGATATTGAGTTTTGCCGCTTCCAGCGCGATGTGTTCGCCCTCAAACAGCGAAATTTCAGACACTTCCGCACTCAGCGCCTGGGCCGCCAGCCAGCCCCAGCCAGCCCCCAGATCCGCCACGCGGCCAGACAGCCCCGTTAGATATGGTGCCAGAAATGCACTGCCCCCATCGACCTTTTCATGAGAAAACATCCCCGGCGCGGTGAAAAATCCGGCTTTATTTTTGGCCATTTCCGCAGCCAAAAGCCATGCTTCGGGCATGGCCACGGCCTCAAACCAGAAGGCCTTGCCGTGAGATTTGGAAATCACCTGCACCTCGGTGATTTGTCTGACGGCCTTGAGCAGGCTTTCGATTCCGAGGTTTTTGGCCCCGTCCACCACCACCATGCCTTCGCTCATCTGGCAAGCCCGCGCGATATTGGCCAGATTTTCGGCCTTGGCGCGGGTGAGCTGCACCAGCACGGTTTCAAAACGTCCCTCGGCCCTGGGGATCACCGAAAATCCGCCGGTTTCAAAACGACGATGCAGGGGGGCGAAGCCCTGCTCCAGAACCGGCTCGCCCAGCTCTGCCAGCCCTGCAAATTCCGTGGGCCGAATGATCAGTATTGGCCCTTCAAGCGGGATAGCCCCTTGCTCGAAAGCGGCCAGAAAGCGCGGTGACCGGCTCACTCTTTTTCCATGGTGCATTGCAAAGGGTGCTGGTTGCGGCGGGCATAATCCATCACCTGTGTTACTTTGGTTTCGGCGATTTCATGGGAATAAACCCCGACAACAGCCAGCCCCTTCATATGAACCGTGAGCATAATTCCATGGGCGGCATCGGCGCTCATGCCAAAAAACCGCTCCAGAATATGAACCACAAATTCCATCGGGGTGTAATCGTCATTTAGTAATAACACCTTGTAAAGTGGGGGTTTTTCGGTTTTTTCAACCGTGCGCGGCAGTAGGTCCACCCCGTCTTCGGGGGGGGTATCCTGACTCATGCAAATAGGCTCAACATTCATGCGGGCGCGGTTCCTTGGCAGTGCGGGGCTTTATATATTGCATATTTGCACAAGAAAAAAGGGGGCAGAGGCCCCCTTTCGCGAATTCTTGAATGATGGCCGTTTATGCGCTGTAGGTTTTGGCCAGATCCGAGGCCGCATTCACGCGGGCCTCAATCGGAGCCATGGCTTCTTTGGTTGCGGCACCCATAACCTGATTCCATTTGACGGCTTGCGCAAGAAAGCCTTCAAAAGCGCTGGTGGCAAATGCAGTTTGCTTTTCCAGCAGCTCGGTAGGGGATTTTGCGGTGGCAATATCTTTGGCCGCGGCCAGAGTGTCGTCAAAAGATTTTTTCGAAAATGCGGCAATATCCGCGTTCAGTTCTTCAACGGCCTTGCTGGCGATCTCGGTGGATTTCGCCATGGCGTCCAGAGTTTCCTGCCCAAAAGTGGTTGCATCTTCAAAACTTTTACCGAATTTATCGGCATTGGCTTCAAAGCTTTTTTGGGCTTCGGTGAAGATTTTTTCGGCTTTATTCGCGGTTTTTTTCGTGGTGGCCATTGGCTCGCTCCAGCTAGTTTTCTATTTCCTAACCCTTATATAGGCGCGATGCTGCGCTGCGTCAAGTAATATTGTGCGGTGCAGCATAAAATCACATAGCACGCGCTGCAACAAAAAGGTTTCTTTTTTCCCAGCGGCTTGCTAGGTTATCTTCAAAGACGCCGAGCACCAAAAAATTGGGCCGGTAGGCAAATCGAGCAGACGAGCCATTAGCATGATAAAAATTAGCCTTCGCGGGATATTCCTCTCGCTTGTTTTGGTGTTTTCCAGCGGGGTGGCTCAGGCTGCGCCCGGTGTTTCCACATTCGTAATGGATGCCCGGACCGGCGAGGTTCTTTATGCCCGCAGTGCGGACCGGCGGCTGGCCCCCGCGTCCCTTACCAAAATGATGACGCTATATCTGGCATTTGTAGAGCTGGAAGCGGGGCGGATGTCACTGGACCAGATGATCCGTATTTCCCAAAACGCGGCACGGGAGCCGGCTTCCAAGCTCGGGCTAAGGCGGGGCAGCAGAATTCAGCTGGTCTATCTTATTCGCGCAGCGGCAATACAGTCCGCCAATGACGCGGCGACGGCCATTGGCGAGGCCATCTCGGGTTCCGAGGCGGAGTTCGCACAATATATGACCCGAACGGCTCGGGCCATGGGCATGAAAAACACCCAGTTTCGCAACGCCAACGGCCTAACCCAGAGCGGGCATTATTCCACCGCGCGAGATATGGCGCTGCTGGGCCGGCGGTTATTCTATGATTTTCCGCAATATTACAATCTGTTTTCCAGGCGCACCGCCTATGCCGGCATTGCCACTGTTCGGCATACCAACCGCCGCTTTTTGAACAGTTATGAAGGGGCGGACGGCATTAAAACCGGCTATACCAATGCTGCCGGTTATAATCTGGTAGCCTCGGCGCGGCGCGGCAGCGAGCGCATTATTGCGGTTATGTTTGGCGGCACGTCTACACCGCAGCGTAATGCCCGGGTGGCGGAGTTGCTGGATCTCGGTTTTAGCCGGGCACCCTCGCAAGCGACTGTGCGGCCCTTGCCAAGGCTTCGCCTTAGCCCGAACCGCTCCAGCATCGTGGCCCAAACCAGCAGCACCGGTGTGGTGCCGCGCGCCAGCCGCGCGCCCCGGCGCGAGGAAACCATGGCCGTATTGATGGCGCGCAACGTAGAGGAGGCGGTTCAGGCCGCTGCCGTAGAAGCCGCCATTCGCGCGGCCACCAATGGCCCGCCCATCAGTCCGGGGCCAAAGTTTATCCAGCCGGAAGCGCTAATGCTGGCGCGGGTTCCGCGAGCGGTTCGCCGGCCCGAATTTGGTGGTTCGGTGGCTTTGGCACCGGTAGAGCCGGTCGAGATCGCGCCTGCGCCCGTTCGCCAGACCGCGATGGGTTCCAGCGGGGGATACGGTGTTCAGGTCGGGGCGTTTCGCAATCGTGGGCAGGCCGAGCGGTTTTTGATCGAGGTCGCCCTGTTCGACATTGATTCTTTCAGCGATGCCGAACGCAGTATTTCCCAGGAAACCCTGCACGGGGTTTCTATGTTTATGGCCCGTTTTGTGGGGATGAGCCCCGCCTCTGCCGAGCGCGCCTGTAGCCGGCTGCAAGCGCGGCAAAGCGATTGCACAGTGCTGGTTCCGCCGGGTTAGGCGCTAAGCCAGTCCGCGCCCTTTTAGCAATGCCTGCGCATCCGGCATTTTCCCGCGAAACGCCAGATAAAGCGTCTCGGGGTCTTTTGAACCACCCGCCGTATAGATTTGCGCTGCCAGCCGCTGGGCGGTATCGGCATCAAACGGGCCACCGGCCTCGGTGAAAGCCTCGAACGCATCCGCATCCATCACCTCGGACCACATATAGGAATAATACCCCGCCGCGTAGCCATCGCCCGAAAAAATATGGGCAAATTGCGGGCTGGCATGGCGCATGGTGATGGCCTCGGGCATGCCCAGCGCCTGCAGCGAGGCCGCCTGCGCCTGCATCAGATCCTCCGGCACCGCGCCGGTATGGAAATCCAGATCGACAATGGCAGAGGAAATGAATTCTACCGTGGCAAAACCCTGATCAAAATTCTCGGCCGCTTTCAGGCGCTTGAGCAGGCTTTCGGGCATTGCCGCGCCGGTTTTTACATGCCGCGCGTGTTTCTCCAGCACTTCGGGCACACCAAGCCAATGCTCGAAAAGCTGGCTTGGCAGCTCGACAAAATCCCGCGCCACAGAGGTGCCGGAAATGAAGCCATAGGTGACATCCGACATTAGCGAGTGCAGCGCATGGCCGAATTCGTGAAACAGGGTGCGGGCGTCGTCAAAGGTCAGCAAATCCGGCTCGCCCGCCGGGGCTTTGGCAAAATTGCAAACATTCACGGTGATCGGACGCACCACCTTATCCATTGCGCTCTGGGCGCGAAAGCGCGAGCACCATGCGCCGGAGCGCTTGGAGGGGCGCGCGAAATAATCACCGATAAAAACCCCGATATGACGCTCGCCTTGCTTCACCTCCCACGCCCGCGCATCGGGGTGATATAGCGGCACGTCGAGGGGGGTGAAGCTGAGGCCAAACAAGCGACCCGCCACATCAAACGCCGCCTCGATCATGTTATCCAAGCCAAAATAGGGCTTCACCTCGGCCTCGTCGAGATCATGCATTTCCTTTTGCAGTTTGGCGGCATAATAGCGCCAATCCCACGGGGCGAGGGCCTCGTTAATCCCGTCGCCATGCAGCATTTCCGTCAGGCGCGTCGCATCGGCATCGGCTGCCGCCTTGGCGGGCTGCCAGACCTGCATCAGCAAATCGCGCACGGCTACGGGCGTTTTGGCCATCTCGCCATCCAGCTTATAGGCGGCAAAATTGTCATAGCCCAGCAGCTTGGCGCGCTCATCGCGCAGCGCCAGCATTTCCAGCGCGATTTTGCGATTATCGCTCTCGCCACCATTGGCCCCGCGCGCTTCCCACGCCTTGAATACCACCTCGCGCAAATCCCGCCTCGGGGAGGCTTGCAAAAACGGCATCGCCAGCGAGCGCGACAGCGTCAGCCCGTAGCCCGCTTTGCCGCGCGCTTCGGCGGCGGCCTTCATTGCTGAAACCAGATCCTCGGGCAAGCCTTCCAGATCGGTGTCATCAAGGGGCAAAAACCAGTCGCGCTCGTCATGCAGCAGGTTTTGCGAAAAGCCGGTGCCAAGGGTGGCGAGGCGCTGCATGATTGCGGCAAAGCGGGCCTTGGCATTGCCGGTCAGATCCGCGCCGGCGCGGCGAAACATCTTTTGGTAAAGCTCCAGCACCCGGGCCTGCTCCTGCGTCAACCCGTCAGGCGTCAAGGCCTTAACCCGCGCCCAAAGCCCAGCATTCATCATTATTTCGGAGTGATACGCCGCCAGCTCGGGAGAAAGATCCCGCTGCAAGGCTTCCAGCGCGGGGGTGCTATCGGCCCCTGCGAGGTTGAAAAACACACCCGAAACACGCTCTAGCATTGCTTCGGCCCGCTCCATGGCCTCGATGGTATTGGCAAAGCTGGGGGGCTCGGGATTGGCGGCAATGGCGGCGGTATTATCGCGAGCCTCTTTCAGGGCGGCTTTGAAGGCAGGGGCAAAATCCGCCTCGGTGATCCGGTCAAACGGGGGGATTTCGAACGGGGTGTTCCAGTCGCTCAGCAAGGCATTCATGGCTCTCTCCTATAAAACAAGTATCGCCCGCAGGTCGTTTACATTGGTGCCGGTCGGGCCGGTCACGAGGAGATCATCCGCCAGATCGAGGGCGCTCCAGGCGTCGTTATCCGCCAGCAGCGCCGCCGGCGAGCCGCCCATGGCCCGGATGCGCGCTTGCGTGCCGCCATCGGCAAAACCGCCGGCGTTATCCTCGGAGCCGTCAATGCCGTCTGTATCCGCGCTCAGGGCGTGGATGTTTTCCAACCCTTCGATTTCTTTGGCAAAAGCCAGCAGAAATTCGCTATTCGGCCCGCCCTTGCCATGGCCCTTGAGCGTCACCGTCAGCTCTCCGCCAGACAAAAGCAAGCGCGGCCCGCGCCGATATTTGCCCAGCGCCGCGTGCATTTTGGCGATCTCGCGGGCCTCGCCTTCCAGCGCATCCGAAAGGATTTCCACGGGAATGCCCTGCGCCTCGGCCAGCCGCTTGGCCGCTTGCAAGGAGACTTCGGCGGAGGCGATGATATGCACCTCGTTTCGGGCAAAGGCGGGGCTGTCCGGCGCGGGGGCTATGGCCGCTGCGCTCTGCAGATGCGCCATGATCGAGGCGGGGAGCTTTAGCCCGTATTGCGCCACAATTTCGAGCGCTTGTTGCACCGTTGCGCCATCGGGCACTGTGGGACCGGAGGCCACAAAGGCCGGATTGTCGCCCGGTATATCCGAGACAATCAGGCTCACCACCCTCGCGGGCGCCGCCTGTATCGCCAGCCGCCCGCCCTTGATGTCCGACACATGCTTGCGCAGGGTGTTCATCGCCGAAATCGGCGCACCGGAGGCCAAGAGCGCTTCGTTCATCGCGATTTCATCATCAAGGCTTACGCCTGCGGGCGGGCAGGGCAGCAGGGCAGAGCC
>JALSHK010000497.1 GCA_026982275.1 Paracoccaceae bacterium
CTGAATCCAGCCATTGCAAGCCGTCTTCCAGATTAAAGCTCTTCAAATCGCACAGCTCGCCGTCTTTATCAGCGTATTTTTGCAGGCGCACGCCTTTGCCACGGCCAAGGCGCGGCAGGTCGGCGGCAGGGAAGACCAGTAGTTTTCGGTTAATACCCACACAGGCGATATGGGAGCCGACAACAGGCTTGCAGACCCTTGCGCGCACCTCGCCCTTCACGTTCAGCACCTGCTTGCCGCTGCGGGTTTGGGCGATCACATCGCTCTCGGACACCACAAAACCGTCACCGGCACTCGACGCCACAATCAGCTCCCGCGCGGGCACATGGATGAACAGGTCTACGATTTCGCTCTCGTTGGGCAGGTCCACCATCAGGCGCACCGGCTCGCCCATGCCGCGCCCGCCGGGGAGATTGGCAGCGGCAAAGGTATAAAACCGGCCGTTGTCACCGAGCAGCAAGAGCTTATCAGTCGTATGGGCGTGGAAGATAAACCGGCCCTCGTCGCCATCCTTGAACTTCATCTCGGCATCCAGCGCCGTGTGGCCCTTGAGCGCCCGTATCCAGCCCATTTTCGAGCATACCACCGTAATCGGCTCTTTCTCGATCATGGCTTCAATCGGCACCTCTTCCACCTCAGGCGCATCGGCCAAGGTGGTGCGACGGGCACCAACTCCGGATTTGCCGAATTCCTTCTTGGTTTCGCGCAGCTGCTCGATGATTTTCATCCATTGCCGGGTGACATCGCCAAGCAGGCCTTGCAAGCCCGCCTGCTCTTCCAGCAGCTCGGCCTGTTCGCGCTTCAGCTCCATTTCCTCAAGCTTGCGCAGGCTGCGCAACCGCATATTCAAAATCGCCTCGGCCTGCACATCGCTCAACTCGAACTCAGCCATCAGCATACCCTTGGGGTCATCCTCATAACGGATGATCTCGATCACGCGGTCAAGGTTGAGAAAGGCAATAATATAGCCGCTCAGCACCTCGAGGCGGCTTTCGATCTTGCCAAGGCGGAATTGTGTCCGCCGCACCAGCACCTCGCGGGCGTGGTCGATAAAGGCGCGGAGCATGTCTTTCAGGCTGGCTACCTGCGGGGTGAGGCCGTCAATCAACACGTTCATATTCATGGAGAAACGGATCTCGAGGTCGCTTTGCCGGAACAGGGTCTCCATCAACACCTCGGCATCCACGGTTTTGGCGCGCGGCTCCAGAATGAGGCGGATATCCTCGGCGCTTTCATCCCGGACATCGGCCAGAATCGGGATTTTTTTCTGGTTGATAATCTCGGCGATCTTCTCGATCAGCTTGGATTTTTGCACTTGGTAAGGGATCTCGGTGACCACGATCTGCCATTGCCCGCGGCCCAGATCCTCGGTCTCCCAGCGCGCCCGCAGCCTGAAGCTGCCCTTGCCGGTGGCATAGGCTTTCAGGATATTCTCGCGCGGCTCGACCAGCACGCCCCCCGTGGGGAAATCCGGCCCCGGCACCAGCTCGGCCAGGGTGTCGTCCCGCGCGTTTGGCGTGCGAATCAGGTGGATCGCGGCATCACATAGCTCGGCCAGATTATGGGGCGGAATATTCGTCGCCATGCCTACGGCAATACCGCTGGCACCATTGGCCAGAAGGTGCGGGAAGCGGGCGGGCATCACCACCGGCTCTTGCAGGGTGCCGTCGTAATTGTCTTTGAAATCAACGGCGTTTTCGGACAGCCCCTCCATAAGGGCCACCGCGATCTCGGTCATTCGCGCTTCGGTATAGCGCGCCGCCGCAGGGTTGTCGCCGTCAATATTGCCAAAGTTCCCCTGCCCGTCCACCAGCGGATATCGCACGTTGAAATCCTGCGCGAGGCGCGCCATGGCGTCATAGATCGCGGCATCCCCGTGCGGGTGGTAATTGCCCATCACATCGCCGGTGATTTTCGAGCTTTTGCGGTAGCGCCCCTTGGGGTCCAGCTTCAACTCGCGCATGGCATACAGAATGCGCCGGTGCACCGGCTTCAGCCCGTCGCGGGCATCGGGAAGCGCGCGATTCATGATGGTGGAAAGCGCATATGTCAGATAGCGATCCCCAAGCGCGCGCTTAAGAGGCTCCGAGGTTATTATGCCGCTATCTTCCGGGTCTATATCGGGGTTTTTTGTCTTCTTGGCCATATATGTGGTGTATCTCCCGCCTCGCTATCGGTCCAGTCCAAAAAACAGCTCCGGAAAAATAACACAATACGGGTTGCACCGCAGGCATGGCATACCTAAGTATACTTTTGTAAAAGAGGGGAAAAATATGAACTGTAAATCCTGTAAATTCTGGTGGCCTTATAAAGGCGGAAGCCTGACGAACCGCAAAGGCGAGCAACGAGAGGATGCCAAAATCGGCGAATGCCGGCGTCACTCCATCAGCCGCACGATAGCCGATCATGGTAGTTTTCCCAGCTCCACACCGGAGCAATGGTGTGGAGAATATGAAAACCTCTAAGGCCCGGTAGCACCTCCCTTGCTTTGACGCCTTCCGCTTCATGTGAATTCACGGTAAGCGTAGCAAAACGGGAGTGATAAATGCAGAAAACCATTCTGATTACTGGCTGCTCTAGCGGCATTGGCTATGATGCCGCCCATACGTTGCACAAGCGCGGCTGGCGGGTGTTTGCCACCTGCCGGCAAGAGACAGATTGCGCGAGGCTGCGCGGTGAGGGGCTGGAAAGCTTTGTGCTGGACTATGCCGATGAAGCTTCGATCAAGGCAGCGGTAGCCGAAGTCCTGCAGCGTAGTGGCGGGCGGCTGGACGCGCTATTCAACAACGGCGCATATGCCATTCCCGGTGCGACAGAAGATATGCCGCGAGACGCCCTGCGTGCCATTTTCGAGGTAAACCTGTTTGGCCAGTTTGATCTGATCAATCGCTTGCTGCCCTATATGCAGCCAGCAGGGCGGGTAATCAATTGCTCGTCGGTTTTGGGGATTGCGGTCTTGCGTATGCGCGGGGCGTATTGCGCCAGCAAATTTGCAATGGAAGCCCTTACCGACGCGCTACGCTACGAAAATTACGGCTCGGAATTGAGATTCATCTCGATCCAGCCAGGGCCTATTCCCACACGCATCCGCGCCAACTCCATTCCGCATTTCGAAAAATGGATAGATTGGGAAAGCTCTGCCCAACGCCAGACTTATGAAGAAAAACTGATACCCAGATTATACAATGACAATAACGGCCCGGACCGGTTTGAACTGCCCTGTTCGGCGGTGACACAAAAACTGATCCATGCGCTGGAAGCGAGCAGGCCAAAGCCGCGATATATGGTCACAAAAGCCACCTATATCACCGAATTCATGCGCCGCGCCTTGCCCAAGCGCCTGCTTGATCGTATATATGCCGGTATGTAAAGGAGCTATATTATGTTTTCCGATCCTCTGTTTTTGCTGGTAATTGCCGCCGGGCTATCCACCGCAGCCGTCTTGGTGCTGGGCCTGCTGACTTTTGCCAAAGGTGGCGATTTCCACAAGCGCAATTCCAACAAAATCATGCGCTGGCGGGTGGGGCTGCAATTTCTCACCGTCGTGCTTTTCATGACCTGGATTTACTTTACCAAAGGTTTTTAGCCCTTGGTAACGCTGAATAAAATATATACCCGCACCGGTGATGGCGGCGATACGGCTCTGGGAAACGGAGCGCGGGTGCCAAAGGATTCGCTTCGGGTGGCCGCTTATGGAACCGTGGATGAAACCAATGCCGCCATTGGCATGGCGCGGCTTCATTCCGACGGGGAAACGGATTCCGCATTAGAGCGCATTCAAAACGATATGTTTGACCTAGGAGCCGATCTTTGCCGCCCCGATATGGCGCAAGACGCCGACGCTCCCTACCCTCCGTTGCGGGTGAATGCCGCGCTGGTAGACCGGCTGGAGGCCGAGATTGATGCGATGAACGCGGCACAAGAAACCTTGAAAAGCTTTATTCTGCCCGGCGGCTCGCCCTTGGCATCGCACTTGCACCTGTGCCGGACCGTCTCCCGCCGCGCAGAAAGGCTAACCGTTGAACTATCTCGCATCGAGGCCGTAAACCCCGCCGCGATCAAATACCTTAACCGCCTGTCGGACTGGTTTTTCGTGGCGGCGCGAGCCGCCAATGACGACGGAAAAAAAGATGTTTTGTGGGTGCCCGGAGCCAATCGTTAGCGGGTAACGTCAAGTTTTTCTTGCAGTGCAGCAAAAATGCTGATTGACTGCGCGCGCAACCCCCATTTATGGGCCCAAAACTGGAGATTCGCGCTATGAAGGTGCTTGTGCCTGTCAAACGTGTGATTGACTATAACGTGAAAGTCCGCGTGAAAGCGGATGGCAGCGGTGTTGATCTGGCTAACGTCAAAATGTCTATGAACCCGTTCGACGAGATCGCCGTGGAAGAAGCCATTCGCCTGAAAGAGGCGGGCACGGTTTCGGAAATCGTAGCGGTATCGATCGGCGTGAAGCAAAATCAGGAAACCCTGCGCACGGCCTTGGCCATGGGCGCGGATCGCGCAATTCTGATTATTGCCGCCGATGATGTGCATCAGGATATCGAACCACTCGCCGTGGCCAAGCTGCTGAAAGCCGTGGTTGCCGATGAAAAGCCGGAGCTTATTCTGGCCGGCAAACAGGCAATTGACAACGACATGAACGCCACCGGCCAGATGCTGGCCGCGCTTCTGGGCTGGTCGCAGGCCACCTTTGCCTCCGAGGTGAAAATCGAGGGCGATTCCGCCGTGGTCACCCGCGAGGTGGATGGCGGCCTGCAAACGATCAAGGTAAAATTGCCGGCGATTGTAACGGTGGATTTGCGCCTGAACGAACCGCGCTATGCCTCGCTGCCCAATATCATGAAGGCCAAAAGAAAACCGCTAGAGGAAAAAACGCCGGAAGATTATGGTGTCGATATTTCCCCGCGCCTGACTATAACCAACACAGCAGAGCCTGCGGGCCGGAGCGCGGGCGTCAAGGTCGCCGATGTGGCCGAACTGGTGGGCAAACTTAAAGAAGCAGGGGTAATCTGATGGCAGTTCTATTATTGGCAGAGGTCAACGGGGCAGAGCTTGCGATTGACCAAACGGCGAAGGCACTTACGGCGGCCAAAGCCTTGGGCGATGTTACCGTGCTATGTGCCAGTGCCGGATGCGGCGGCGCTGCAGAAGCGGCAGCCAGGCTCGACGGCGTGGTCAAAGTGCTTTGTGCGGATGATACAGCTTACGGCAACGGGTTAGCCGAGCCGATTGCGGACCTTATCGTCAGCCTTGCGGGCGATTATGAGTATATCATGGCAGCTGCAACCACCAGCGGGAAAAACATTTTGCCCCGCGTGGCGGCATTGCTCGATGTGATGGTGATTTCGGATGTGACGGGCATTGTGAGTGCCGATACATTCGAGCGGCCGATCTATGCGGGCAATGCGGTGCAAACCGTCAAGACAGCCGACGCCAAGAAGGTAATTTCGATCCGGACAACGGGCTTTGAGGCTGCATCCGAGGGTGGGAGCGCAGCGGTGGAAACGATTACCGCCGCGAGCAATCCGGGCCTTTCGGAATGGGTTGAAGACAAGGTGCAAGCGTCGGATCGGCCTGAGCTGACCAGCGCTAAAATTGTAGTATCCGGTGGTCGTGGTGTCGGTTCGGAGGAGAATTTTGCACTTATCGAACAATTGGCTGATAAACTACAGGCCGCTGTAGGTGCTTCCCGTGCGGCGGTGGATTCGGGATATGCCCCCAATGATTGGCAAGTAGGGCAGACCGGAAAAGTAGTTGCGCCCGAGCTATATATCGCTGTGGGCATTTCCGGAGCCATTCAACATCTTGCGGGAATGAAAGACTCCAAAGTAATCGTGGCGATCAACAAAGACGAGGAGGCGCCTATTTTCCAGGTTGCCGATTTTGGTCTGGTTGCGGATCTTTTTGATGCTGTTCCGGCACTAACCGAAGCGCTTTAAAACCATTGGCCTGCCGCTATGGCGGGCCTATTTCATCAAAGGAATTATCATGGCTATTCAATCCGTTGGTGTTATTGGTGCTGGCCAGATGGGCAACGGCATTGCGCATGTATTTGCTCTTGCTGGCTTTGACGTGCTCATCCACGATATTTCATCAGAGGCGATAGAGGCCGCTATGACAAAGATCAGCGGAAATCTCGACCGGCAAATCAAAAAGGGAAAGCTAAGTGAAAGCGCGAAAGCGGAAACATTGGCCCGCATACAGCCATCCGGTTCTATTGAAGAAATAGGAAAAACAGACCTGATTATCGAAGCGGCCACCGAGGTGGAGAAGATTAAACACCAGATTTTCTCCGACCTCGCCCCCCATCTTGCGGAACACACTATCCTCACCTCCAATACCTCGTCAATCTCGATAACGCGGCTGGCAGCCGCCACGGCAAAGCCCGAACAATTCATGGGCTTACACTTCATGAATCCGGTACCGGTCATGCAGCTCGTCGAATTGATCCGCGGTATCGCCACCAGCGAGCCGACCTTCAAAACACTTGAAGAGGTGGTAGTGCGGCTTGGGAAAACCTCGACCAGCGCCGAGGACTTCCCCGCCTTTATTGTCAATCGAATCCTGATGCCGATGATTAACGAGGCCGTTTATACGCTTTATGAAGGCGTGGGAACCGTGCAAAGCATTGATACTTCACTAAAACTCGGGGCCAACCATCCTATGGGGCCTCTGGAGCTGGCAGATTTTATCGGCCTGGATACCTGCCTTGCCATCATGAATGTATTGCATGAGGGGCTGGCCGACACCAAATACCGCCCCTGCCCTCTCTTGGTAAAATATGTCGAAGCCGGGTGGCTCGGGCGCAAAAGCCGGCGCGGGTTTTATGATTATCGGGATGGCACACCGGTGCCCACGCGCTAGACAGGACTAACCGGCGCTAGCGGCCTTCACCAAAGAAATCATTTACCAGCGCATATAGAGCTGTCATCAGCAGCTCTGCCTCCGGCCCCTCGGTTTTCACATCGATTTGCGTGCCTTTGGAGGCCGCAAGCATCATCAGGCCCAAGATGGATTCTCCGTCAGCGGTCTCACCGTCTTTGCTAACGGTCGCAGTGGCATCAAACCGCTCGCACACTTCGACAAACTTTGCCGAAGCACGCGCATGCAACCCTTTTTCATTTTTTATATCAAAGATCATCTAATCTTCGCCTTTCGTGAAAGGTTCCATAGAATTCATATATTTACGACCCGCTTCACAAGCGCATTCAACGGAGGCCGACAAGGTCATATCCCTTGATTTGGCCAGTTTGACCAAGAGCGGCAAATTTGCGCCATAGATCACCTTGCGCGCGCCAGTTTGGCATGCGTTCACCGCAAGATTGGAAGGGGTTCCGCCAAAAAGATCCGTCACGACGATCACCCCGTCACCGTCATCCACGGCTTGAACCGCAGTTTTGATCTCGGCCTGTTTCTTTTCACGATCATCGCCGCGTGAGATCGAAATAGCCCTTGTCCCGGGTTTTTTCCCGACCACATGCTCCATAGCCGCCAGATATTCAGCAGCCAATCCGCCATGAGCGACGATCACTATTCCGATCACGTTTTTGCCTCCGTTTCGGGCCAACGTTGCATTTCGTTATGCCGCAAACGA
>JALSHK010000498.1 GCA_026982275.1 Paracoccaceae bacterium
CTGTCGTCCGGGGTAAAGGTAGAAAAATCCACCAGCGTACCCAACATTTGCAGATACGCGATCAACGCATCCATTTCGGTCAGCTCTGGCTGGCCGTCAAAATTCCGCGCCGCTACATTTTCGCCGTAGCGCTCGAAAAGCCCGTCAATGCCGTCGGAATACGGGTCAAGCTGGGCTTCCAGATCAGCCGCAGCATTATCATACATTTCCTGGCTATAAGGCACGCCTACCATCTGGTCCGCACGAATACGGTCTTGGATGAATTCGATATCGAGCTTTCTGTCGGCCAGAAACGCATATGACGGCATGATGGATTCAGGCACAACCGCACGCGGGTCGATCAGATGATCCACGTGCCACGCATCGGAATAGCGACCGCCCACACGGGCCAGATCCGGCCCGGTGCGCTTGGACCCCCACTGGAACGGATGATCGTATTTACTTTCCGCCGCCAGTGAATAATTGCCATAGCGCTCGACCTCGTCGCGCAAGGGCCGGATCATCTGGCTGTGGCACACATAGCAGCCCTCGCGGATATAGATATCGCGGCCGGCAAGCTCCAGCGGGGTATATACCCGCATGCCCTCCACATCCTCGATCGTATTTTCCAGATAAAAGAGCGGCACGATTTGCACCAGCCCGCCGATGCTCACCACAACAAGGGAGAGCACCATCAAGAGGGTGGCACTACGCTCGATCGGGCCGTGTTTGTCAAGAATTCCCATAGGTTCGGTTCCTTATTCTGCGGGGATCGCGCTAGAGGTTTCTTTTGGCGTGGCATTTCCTGCCCCCACAATGGTTTTCCAGACATTGACCGCCATGATGATGCCGCCGGCAAGGTAGAACAAACCGCCAACCCCGCGAATAACCAGCAACGGATATTTTGCAGCTACGGTATCGGCGAAGGTATTCACCAGGAAGCCCTGCGCATCGACTTCGCGCCACATCAGGCCTTCCATGATGCCCGAAACCCACATCGCGGATGCATAAAGCACGATGCCGATAGTGGCGAGCCAGAAGTGGTAATTCACCAGTTTAAGGCTATAGAGCTGGGTGCGGCCCCATAGGCGCGGGGTCAGGAAGTAAATCGCGCCGAAGGTGATCATGCCGTTCCAGCCCAAAGCGCCGGAATGCACGTGGCCAATGGTCCAGTCGGTATAGTGGGAAAGCGAGTTCACCGCTTTAATCGCCATCATCGGCCCTTCAAAGGTCGACATGCCGTAAAACGCGATCGACACGACCATGATCCGCAACACAGGGTCCGTGCGCAGCTTGTCCCATGCGCCAGAGAGCGTCATCAAGCCGTTGATCATACCGCCCCATGAAGGCATCCAGAGGATGATCGACATCACCATGCCCAGCGTTTGCGCCCAGTCGGGCAGCGCTGTGTAGTGCAGGTGGTGCGGGCCGGCCCAGATATAAAGGAAGATCAAGGCCCAGAAGTGAACGATCGAAAGCTTGTAGGAATATACCGGACGCTCGGCCTGTTTGGGCACGAAATAATACATCATGCCGAGGAAGCCCGCCGTCAGGAAGAATCCCACCGCATTATGGCCATACCACCATTGCACCATGGCATCCTGCACGCCCGAAAACAGCGATACGGATTTGGAGCCGAAGATCGACACCGGCACCGAGAGGTTATTGATGATATGCAGCATGGCGATGGTCAGGATGAAGGCCAGGTAGAACCAGTTGGCCACATAGATATGCGGCTCCTTGCGCTTGTAGATCGTGCCGGCAAATACCACCAGATAGGCCACCCATACAATCGTCAGCCAGATATCCACATACCATTCAGGCTCGGCATATTCCTTGGATTGGGTAGAGCCGAGCAGATAGCCCGTGGCCGCCAAAACGATGAAAAGCTGATAGCCCCAAAACACAAACCACGCCAGATTGCCGCCAAAAAGCCGCGCCGCCGAGGTGCGCTGCACCACATAAAACGAGGTCGCGATCAAAGCATTGCCGCCAAAGGCAAAAATCACGGCCGAGGTATGCAACGGGCGCAAGCGGCCGAAATTCAGATACCCCTCGGTATATTGGCTGAGATTTAGCGACGGATAGGCCAGCTGAAATGCGATCCACACCCCGACGGTAAAGCCCGCAAGCCCCCAAAACACGGTAGCGATCACGCCCGCGCGCACAACCCCGTCCATATAGCCGGTCTCGGCCGGCACCGGCTTATTGCCAATTTTTCCGATTTCACGGGTGAATAGATACCCTGCCACCAGAATGATGATTACCGCATGGACCTGATAGGACAGATCCCTTGCGAAGTTGGTGGCGATGGCGGCCGCGAGGATTATCGCCCCGAGCACAATCGCTTTGATCATATGTTGCATACTAATGCCCTCATTTCAGAATCAGGCGAATAGACTCCACCCGTTATTTATGAGTGCGTAGTGCGTGAACTTGGTTAAAACAACATTGATCTGTATCAAGTGCGGCGCTATTTCACACCTGATCAGGTGATAAATCCGCCATCGGAATCATCGGAGGCCTCATCCAGCAGCCGGACATAGTCAGGCACCGTGATATGGCGGGCATCCTCCATGACAATCACGCCGGATTTCTTCAGCGCCGAGAATTGGCGGCTGACGGTCTCAATGGTCAACCCCAGATAATCGGCCATGGCCTCCCGGGTCAGCGGCACCTCGAATCGCAGGCCGTTTCCCAGCTTGGAATCCTGCAAATGGGCATCTCTGCGGGCAAAAATAACCAAAACGCTGGCGATTTTCTCGCGTGCGGTTTTACGCCCCAGCAGCAGCATCCATTCCCGCGCGGAATCCAGTTCATCCATGGTCATATCGAGCAAACGGCGCTCCAGTGCAGGCGTGTCGTCGATCAATTCGTTGAACTTGTTGGCGCGAAACTGACAGATCATCACCTCGTTGGTCGCGACCACATCATAGGGAGCCACCTTGCGCCCCGGGCGGCCGATAAAATCACTGGGCAGGAGCAAGCCTACCATTTGGCGGCGGCCATCGGCGAGACTGCGGGAAAGGGTGGCCACGCCGTATACCACCGAGCCGATCAGCGGCATTTCCTCGCCGGCCCAGACGATGGTTTCGCCTGCCTGATAGGTTTTGTAGGATTTTATATCGTCGAGCCGCTCCAGCTCCGGCTCCTCGCAATAGGCGCAAATGGCGCGGTGCCGGATAGGGCAATTCCCGCAGCTCATATTAATGGAAATTTTCGGCACGTTGTGCGGCATATTCGATCCTACCTTCACGGATAATCTATGTCCAGCTTGATCTCGATCAAGGTCTGCCGCCTTATATGCGACTATTCGACCAAGATGACAGACCTAATCGCCCTCACAGCCGCCGGACTTTTTGATAAAAACGTGCCGCGCTATACCAGCTACCCGACCGCGCCGCATTTTCATTCGGAGGTCGGGAAAACGCATTTTGCCCAATGGCTGGGGGCGCTGGATATCACCAAACCGGTGTCGCTTTATATCCATATTCCGTTTTGCGAGCGGCTATGCTGGTTTTGTGCCTGCCGCACGCAGGGGGTAACCACGCTCTCGCCTGTGGCCGCCTATCTGGAGGTGCTGCTGGCCGAGATTGCCATGTTCAAGGCGCAAAAGCCCGAGGGGTTAAAGCTGGCACGGCTGCATTTAGGCGGCGGCTCCCCCACTATTCTTACCCCTGATATGATAGACACCCTGACCCGCGCCATCAGGGATGCCATTGAATTTGATGAAGATTACGAATTCTCGGTCGAAATAGATCCCACCGCATGCACCGAAGAAAAAATCGTGGCGCTGGTCGGGGGCGGGATGAATCGCGCCAGCATCGGCGTGCAGGATTTCAACGAGCGCGTGCAAGCCGCCATCGGACGCCCCCAAGGGTTCGAACTGACCAGATCCACAGTAGATACCTTGCGCAAGCACGGGGTGGCATCTGTGAATATCGACATGGTCTATGGCCTGCCCTATCAGGATCTGGCCGCTTTGCAAAACACGGTGGAGCAGGTGATTTCCCTATCGCCGGACCGCGTGGCGCTATTTGGCTATGCCCATGTGCCATGGATGGCCAAGCGGCAGAAGATGATCCCCGAAGAAAGCCTCGCCTCGCCCCAGGAGCGCTTCGGGCAGGCCATAACGGCAGCTGAAATGTTCAGGCAATCCGGTATGCTCGAAATCGGGATTGACCATTTCGCCAAGCCTGATGACAGCCTGGCCATCGCCGCCGGGAAGGGCAATTTGCGCCGAAATTTCCAGGGCTATACCGATGATAAATGCGCCGCACTGATCGGCCTCGGTGCCTCGTCCATCTCTCGTTTTCCCCAGGGGTATATCCAGAATAACGCCGCCACGACCAATTATATCAAGTCCATCCAGTCCGGCGAATGGTCGGCGGCGCGCGGTTTTGCGCTGGGCCTGGCCGATCAGGTGCGTAGTCGTGCGATCGAGGTTTTGATGTGTAATTTTGAAATCGATCTGGCCGCGCTGGAAGCCGAGCACGGAGAATTCACCAAACCGGTGCGCGCCGATTGTAGCCGGCTGGCCAAAACCTATCCGGGTTTTGTGAGCTTTCAGGAAAACCGTTTTGCCATTCTGAAGGCGGGGCGGCCTCTTACACGGATCATTGCCAGCGGTTTCGATGCGTTCAATGCCCCCAATCATCGCCACAGCCGCGCCATTTAGGCCGGAAAGCCAGATTCAACCCCCCATGGCGAAATTGTGCGGTTTTCCGCACACCGGATGATAATTTGTGCGGAATATCGCCCATCCCATATTTCGAATTCGACGATAAATCCCGTTAACCCATGGGAAACAAAGCCTGAATCCGCCTTGCATATTCGATAAAAATTAATCTTTTATCCCGGCGAATCCGTGTTTCAATGTTCCACACGCCGCGTATTGCGGCCCAACTTCGTTCTGGGAGGGACATTATGCGTTTTCTGACTATGGCCGCCGTATTGGCCGCCACCTCGATCACCGCAAATACCGCATTTGCACAAGAAGCCTGTGACGAGGGCGAGATTGTTATCAAATTTGCCCACGTAACCAATGCCGACCGCCACCCTAAAGGCATCGCCGCAACCTTGCTGGCCGAGCGGGTAAATGCCGAAATGGACGGTATTGCCTGTATGGAAGTCTATCCGAATTCCACACTCTATAACGATAATCAGGTGCTGGAAGCCATGCTTCAGGGCGATGTGCAGCTGGCCGCGCCCAGCCTGTCGAAATTCGAAGCCTTCACCCGCCAGTTCCGTATTTTCGATCTGCCGTTTATGTTTGCCAATATTGACGCGGTAGACGAATTCCAAAGCTCCGAAGCGGGGCAGGCGATGAAATCCTCCATGGCGCGCCGCGGCCTTATGGGGCTTGAATTCTGGCATAACGGCATGAAAAACTTCTCGGCCAATGTGCCGCTGATTGATCCTTCCGATGCCGAAGGCCTGAAATTCCGCGTTCAGACATCCGATGTGCTGGTTGCGCAAATGGAAGCGCTGGGCGCGATCCCTCAGCCAATGGCATTTTCCGAAGTTTACGGCGCGCTGCAAACCGGCGTTGTTGATGGGCAGGAAAACACCTGGTCCAACATTTACGGCAAGAAGTTCTTTGAAGTGCAGGACGGCGTAACCGAAACCAATCACGGCATTATCGATTACCTCGTGGTAACCTCGACCGAGTGGCTCGACGGGCTGGAGCCAGCCGTGCGCGATCAATTCCTGCAGATCCTGCGCGAGGTTACCGTAACCCGCAATGCCGAAGCTACGGCGGTAAACGAAGAAGCCAAGGCCGCGATCATCGCTGCCGGCGGTGTGGTTCGCACCCTTACCCCCGAGCAGCGTCAGGCCTGGGTTGATGCGATGAAGCCGGTATGGGCGCAGTTTGAAGGCGATGTAGGTGCCGAAAATATTGCCGCCGCGCAAGAGATCAACGCGCGCTACTAAAAGTAACAGCGCCGCCAGCCACTTATGGTTGGCGGCGCAAATATGTCAGGGGGATTTCCATGCAAGATAAAACCGAAAAAAGCTTTGTGGACGGGCTGGAGGAGACGATCATCGCGATCCTGCTGGGCCTGATGACCCTGATAACCTTTGCCAATGTGGTGCTACGCTTCACGGCCGGCACCTGGTTTGGCGACTACATGAATAACACATGGGGCATTAATGGCGGACTGATATGGGGGCTGGAAGCCACCTCTGTCCTGTTTGCATGGCTGGTGCTTTTCGGCATGAGCTATTGCATAAAAATCACCGCCCATCTCGGGGTGGATTCTATCACAAATCTGTTTCAGGCCGCCATGCGGCGCAAGCTGGTATTGCTGGCCACGCTGATCTCTATCATCTATGCCGCCTTGCTGCTGAAGGCGGGCTGGGATTACTACGCCAATTTCGCCAACCTGCCCGGCACCACCGGCAAGTGGTTTCCGACCGGTTTTGAAGAAATGCGCCCGACCAGCTATCGCAGCTGGTACGAGGTGGACCGGATCCCGATGTTTGACTGGCTGCGCTTTATCGAACCGATGATCAACGAAGGCGAGGCCTATAACAAGCTGCCCCGCTTTATCCCTTATGTCATCCTGCCCTTTGGTGCCGCCTTGCTGCTCTATCGCCTGGTGCAGGTTTTTGCCGGGCTTTTCAAAGGCTCCCGCAAAACCCTAATTGTCAGCCATGAGGCTGAAGACGAAATGAACGAAGCGGCTGAAAAAGTCGAACAGGAGACTTAAGGCATGGAAATCATTTTTCTTTTCGGCATGGTAATCGGGTTTTTGCTGCTTGGTGTGCCTATTGCCATCGCGCTGGGGCTCAGCTCGATCGTCTTTCAGCTTATGTTCTCGGATGCCTCTCTGGCCTCAATGGGGCAGATGATGTTTCAGGCAATGTATGCCCATTACACCCTGCTGGCGATTCCGTTTTTCATTCTGGCCTCCAGCTTCATGAGCACGGGCGGGGTGGCGAAAAGGATCATCCGGTTTTCCATTGCGCTGGTGGGCCATTTGCGCGGCGGGCTGGCGATTGCGGGCGTGCTGGCCTGTATGATGTTTGCGGCCCTGTCCGGCTCCTCTCCGGCCACGGTGGTGGCGATTGGCTCTATCGTGATCGTGGGCATGCATCAGGTCGGCTATGACAAGGATTTCGCCGCCGGTATCATTGCGGTTGCCGGCACATTGGGCATTCTTATTCCACCCTCGATCGTGATGGTTGTTTATGCCTCCGCCACCGATGTATCCGTGGGCCGGATGTTTCTGGCCGGGGTTATTCCGGGCTTGCTGGCCGGCACCATGCTGATGGTGGGGATCTATGTGGTGGCGCGGATCAAAAACCTGCCCAAAGGCGAATGGAAGGGCTGGGGCGAGGTGGCCGAAGCCATGCTCGATGCGGCTTTTGGCCTGTTCCTGATGGTGATCATTCTGGGCGGTATTTATGGCGGCATCTTCACCCCGACCGAAGCGGCGGCAGTGGCCTCGGTTTATGCCTTTATCGTTGCGGTGTTTATCTATCGCGATATGGGCCCTTTGAAAAACCGGCCATGGATCGCGCCTGAAAAGCTATCTACCGCGCAGCTTGGCTTGCGGATGTGGACCTTTTCGCTCTTTGCTTTTG
>JALSHK010000499.1 GCA_026982275.1 Paracoccaceae bacterium
AGGCCTCCTATCTGGAGCATGCCGATAATGCCGATAGCCGCACCGAAAGCTTCGTGGCGCTCAAGGTCGAGGTGGATAACTGGCGCTGGGCGGGGGTGCCGTTTTATCTGCGCACGGGCAAACGCCTGCGCACGAGGCTATCGGAAATCGTGGTGGTGTTCAAAAAGCCGCCGCATTGGATCTTTCCCGAAATGGCAGCGCAGGCGCCGAATGTGCTGGTGATCCGGCTTCAGCCTGACGAGGGCATCACCCTGCATATGACCATCAAAGAGCCGGGGCCGGGGGGCATGCGCCTGACCGAAGTGCCGCTGGATATGAGCTTTGCCGAGGCGCTGGGAGAAGGGCATCACACACCCGATGCCTATGAGCGCCTGATCATGGATGTCATACGTGGCGATCAGACGCTATTCATGCGCGGCGACGAGCTGGAGGAAGCCTGGGCGTGGATTGATCCGCTGATTGCCGCATGGGAAGAAAGCGCAGACCGCCCGAAACCCTATGATGCAGGCAGCTCGGGGCCGGAAGACGCGCTGGCGCTTTTGCATCGCGACGGGCGAAAATGGAGGGAGATCGAAAGCTGATGCCGGATTTTATGCAATACCCTGATCGGGATATTCTGGCGGTGGACCTCGCGGAGGTGGTGGCCGACCAACTGAACGAGGCGATAGAGGCCCGTGGCAAAGCCAGCCTTGCCGTGCCCGGTGGCACAACCCCGAGGGCGTTTTTAGAGGCGCTCTCAAAGCAGGATGTGGCCTGGGAAAAGGTCCGCGTGATGCTGACCGACGAGCGCTTTGTGCCAGAGGATTCCGGGCGCTCCAACACGCGGCTGCTGAAAGAAACCCTGCTTCAGGGCAAGGCCGCCACCGCCACGCTGGTGCCGCTGGTGGCGGCGGGCGATGCGCCGGAGGCTGTGTTGGGCGGGCTGATGGCGGGGTTAAACGCCGCGCTGCCGTTGGATGCGGTGGTGCTGGGCATGGGGGAAGATATGCATACGGCCAGCCTTTTTCCCGGGGCCGACCGGCTGGAAGAAGCCTTGGCCGAAGCCGCGCCGCCGCTGATGGCGATGCGGGCCGATGGGGCCGGAGAGCCACGCATAACCCTGACCGCGCCGGTGCTTCGCACGGCTCGAGCGGCCTATATTCTGATCGCGGGTGCGGCCAAGCTGGCGGCGCTGAAAGAGGCGCTGTTTGAGGGGCCGGAGGCCGAGGCCCCGATCCGCGTGGTGCTGGCCCGCGAGGATGCCGAGATTCATTATGCGGAGTAGATCATGCTGAACGATACCATTTTGCGGGTGACAGAACGCATAGAGAGCCGCTCGGAAACCCTGCGCGCAGACTATATGGCGCGCTGCGAGCGGGCGGCAACGGCAGGGATCAGACGCGCCCATCTCACCTGTGGCAATCAGGCCCATGCTTTTGCGGCGGCGGGCGAGGATCAAATATCGCTGGTGGAGGGGCAAGGCGGCAATCTCGGGATTATCACCGCCTATAACGACATGCTTTCCGCCCATCAGCCATTCGAGCGCTTCCCCGAGCTGATCCGCAAGGCCGCACGGGCGGCGGGCGGCACGGCGCAGGTGGCGGGCGGGGTGCCGGCCATGTGTGACGGGGTGACCCAAGGGCAGGCGGGCATGGAGCTTTCGCTTTTTTCCCGCGACCTGATCGCTATGAGCGCGGGGGTGGCGCTGTCTCATAATGTGTTTGACAGCTCGGTTTACCTCGGGGTCTGTGATAAAATCGTGCCGGGCTTGGTGATTGCAGCGGCCACATTCGGCCATCTGCCAGCGGTGTTTTTGCCTGCGGGGCCGATGACATCCGGCCTGCCCAATGACGAAAAAGCCCGCGTGCGGCAAGAGTTTGCCGAAGGGAAAATAGGCCGTAAAGAGCTGATGGCCGCCGAGATCGCCTCTTATCATGGCCCGGGCACCTGCACCTTTTATGGCACCGCCAATACCAACCAGATGCTGATGGAATTCATGGGGCTGCACCTGCCCGGGGCCAGCTTCATCAACCCCGAGACGCCCTTGCGCGATGCGCTTACCATTGAGGGTGCCAAGCGGGCGCTGGCGATTTCGGCGCTGGGCAATGAATATACGCCGGTGAGCCAAATTCTGGATGCCAAGGCCTTTGTCAAC
Organism: Paracoccaceae bacterium; assembly: GCA_026982275.1. Classification (GTDB taxonomy): domain Bacteria; phylum Pseudomonadota; class Alphaproteobacteria; order Rhodobacterales; family Rhodobacteraceae; genus UBA3077. The sequence continues at coordinate 2,135 of JALSHK010000499.1, forward strand.
GGCATTGTCGGGCTGAATGCCACCGGCGGCTCCACCAATCTGCTGATCCACCTGCTGGCCATGGGCCGCGCGGCGGGGATCATGCTGGATTGGGAGGATATCTCGGATATTTCCGATGCCGTGCCGCTGATCGCGCGGGTATATCCCAACGGGCTGGCGGATATTAACCATTTCCATGCCGCAGGTGGCCTTGGCTATATGATCGGCGAATTGCTGAAGGCGGGCCTGCTGCACCCGGACACCCGCACCGTGGTGGGCGAGGGGCTGGAGGCCTATACGCGCGAGCCGAAATTGCGGGACGGCGAGGTGGTCTATGAGGGCGGCGCGCGGCAAAGCGTGAATGAAAAAATCCTCAAAACCGTGGCCGAGCCTTTTCAGCCAACGGGGGGGATAAAGCGCCTCGAGGGCAACCTTGGCAATGCGGTGATGAAGATCTCGGCGGTGGACCCGTCGCGGCATATCATTGAAGCCCCGGCAAAGGTGTTTCATAGTCAGGAGGCGGTGAAAGCGGCCTTCAAGGATGGGTCGCTAGATGGCGATGCGGTGGTGGTTGTGCGTTTTCAGGGGCCAAAGGCGAATGGCATGCCGGAGCTACATTCGCTGTCGCCCCTGCTGGGCATCCTGCAAGGGCGGGGCTATAAGATCGCGCTGGTCACCGATGGCCGGATGTCGGGGGCTTCGGGCAAGGTGCCCTCGGCCATTCATGTGTCGCCAGAGGCGATGGATGGCGGGGTGATTGCCAGGCTGAAGGATGGCGATATGGTGCGGGTGGATGCGGTAAACGGCACGCTGGATGTGCTGGACGACGCAGTGCTGAAACGCGACGCCGTAACCGCCGACCTCTCCGCCAACAGCCACGGCACAGGCCGTGAAATGTTCGAGATTTTCCGCCGCATGGTCGGCACGGCTGAAACAGGGGCCAGCGTGATATGATAAAATCCATTGCAGAGCTGGAGGCGCTTTACGGCAGGCCCAAAGCGCCCGCCCTCCAGAAGGTCGCCACCGAGATCACCCCGGGCTACCGCGCCTATATTGAAGCCGCGCCCTTTGTAGCGCTGGCCACGGTGGGGCCGGAAGGCACCGATTGCACCCCGCGCGGGGATCAGGGGCAGGTGGCATTTATTGAGGACAATCACATACTCGCCCTGCCCGATTGGCGGGGCAATGACCGGATAGACAGCCTGCGAAATGTGGTGCGCGATGGGCGGGTCTCGCTGATGTTTCTGGTGCCTGGCTCCAGCATGATCGTGCGGGTGAATGGCCGTGCGACGCTCACCGCCGAGGCGGATAAGCTGGCGCAGTATGGTAAAAAAGGTAAGCTGCCGCGCAGCGTGATGCTGATCAAAATCGAAGAGCTTTACTTCCAGTGCGCCCGCGCGGTGATGCGCGCCGACCTCTGGAACACGGATAACACGCCAAGCCTGCCGACCGCGGGCGATATTCTGCACGAGATGACCTCGGGCGAATTTGCAGGCAAAACCTATGATGAAACATGGCCCGAACGGGCGGCCAAAACCCTATGGTGATCCGATGAGCATAACCCCCCAAGACGCCTGCAAACGCACCCGCGAGATTTGCGGGATGGCCCCGATTGTGCCGGTGCTGGTGGTGGAAAATGCCGCCGATGCCCGCCCTTTGGCCGAGGCGCTTGTGGCGGGTGGCCTGCCCGCGCTGGAGGTCACCCTGCGCACGGAGGCCGCGCTGGAGGTGATTGCCGAAATGGCAAAAGTGAAGGGTGGCATTGTGGGCGCCGGCACGCTGATAACCCCGACGGATGTGGAAAATGCCGTGGCGGCAGGGGCGCAGTTTGGCGTGTCTCCAGGGGTGACGGAGGAGCTGATTGCGGCTTGCGAGGCGCTTGGCCTGCCGCTGCTGGCGGGGGCGGCCACGGCTTCCGAGGCCATGCAGATGCTGGCGCGGGGCTATGATTTGCTGAAGTTTTTCCCCGCCGGGGCCGCAGGCGGGGCCAAGGCGCTCAAAGCCATCGGCGCGCCCTTGCCGCAGATATCTTTTTGCCCCACGGGCGGGGTCTCGCTGGCCAATGCTAACGAATATTTAAGCCTTTCCAATGTGATTTGCGCCGGTGGCTCCTGGGTGGCCCCGAAAAACCTTGTTGCGGCGGGGGATTGGGCTGGGATAGAAAGCTTGGCGAGAGAAGCCAGCCGCTTGGGGGCATAATATGGATATAATCTGGCGGAGCCTCCGCAGCAATCGCGCAACGAGCGCGGATCGCGCGATTCTGTCATTATTTGACGACCCTGCGCGCTTTGACGATTTCAGCATTCGAGCGGATGGCATGCTGCTGGATTATTCCAAAACCTCGATCGATAGAGACGCGCGGCAATGGTTGGTAAAGCTGGCCAGAGCCGCCGGTGTGGAAAGCCGCCGCGAGGCCATGTTTGGCGGAGAGAAAATCAATACCTCGGAAAATCGTGCTGTGCTGCACACGGCCCTGCGCAACAAAAGCGGCGCGGTGCGGCTGGAGGGGCGCGATGTGATGCCCGATATTCGCGCCACGCTGGCGCGCATGGCCCGCTTTGCCAATGCGCTGCGAAATGGCGAGATAAAAGCCGCCGATGGCGGGCCGATCACCGAGGTGATCAGCATAGGCATCGGCGGCTCGGATCTTGGCCCTGCCATGGGGGTAAAGGCGCTGGGGGCCTATCATGACGGGCCGAAAATCCGGTTTGTGTCCAATATAGACGGCGCGCATTTCACCGAGGCCAGCAAGCGGGTGGATCCGGCGCGAACCCTGGTGATTGTGGCCTCCAAAACCTTCACCACGGTCGAAACCCTGACCAATGCCGAAACCGCCAAAAGCTGGCTTGGAGCGCGGGCGAAAAGCCAGATGGTGGCGATTTCCTCGGCGCTGGAAAAAACCGAGGCCTTTGGCATTCCGGCTGACCGGGTGTTTGGCTTTGCCGATTGGGTCGGCGGGCGCTATTCCATGTGGGGGCCGATAGGCCTGCCGGTCATGCTGGCGGTGGGGCCGGACAGGTTTCACGAATTTCTGGATGGCGGCTATGCCATGGACCGGCATTTTCGCCATGCGCCCTTGATGGAAAATATGCCGGTCATGCTGGCCCTTACCGGCATCTGGCATCGCAATATTTGCGATTATCCCACCCGCGCGGTGCTGCCCTATGATCAGCGGCTTTCGCGCCTGCCCGCCTATTTGCAGCAGCTTGATATGGAGAGCAACGGAAAAAGCGTGATGGTCGATGGCAGCCCCGCCACCCAACCCACGGGACCGGTGGTATGGGGGCAGGCGGGCACCAACGGGCAGCATGCCTTTTACCAGCTATTGCATCAGGGCACCAATGTGATCCCCTGTGAATTCATGATCGCGGCCGAAGGTAGCGAGCCGACTCTGGCGCATCATCATGATCTGCTAAAGGCCAATTGTCTGGCGCAATCCGAGGCGCTGATGCGCGGGCGGGTGAGCCGCCAAATGCTGCCTTATCGCGAATTCCCCGGCAATCGCCCCTCCATCACGCTGGCCTATAAAAAGCTCACACCGTTTGCGCTGGGCCAGATCATCGCGCTTTACGAGCATCGGGTTTTTGTGGAAGGGGTGATCTGGGGGATCAATTCCTTTGATCAATGGGGCGTGGAGCTGGGCAAGGAAATGGCCACCGCGCTGGTGCCGCTGGTGCGGGGCGCGGATGCGTCTGATAAAGACGGTTCCACCCAAGGCCTGCTCAAGGCGCTGGATGCAGGCTGAATTCACCTATGCGCCGCCCCGGGGCCCGCTGGATGTGCTGCATCTGGATGAGGATCTTTTGGTGCTGAACAAGCCCCCGGGCCTGCTCTCGGTGCCCGGCAAAGCGGCCAGGCATGCGGATTGCCTGGAGGCGCGCGCCAAGGCGGCGTTCCCCGGGGCGCTCTTGGTTCATCGGCTGGATATGGATACCTCGGGGGTGATGATCTTTGCGCTCAACAAGTCGGCCCAGCGCCATCTGGGCCTGCAATTCGAGCGGCGGCAGGCCGAAAAAACCTATGAGGCGCTGGTATGGGGGCAGCCGGCGGATCAGGGCGAGGTCAGCCTGCCCTTGATCGTGGACTGGCCCAACCGCCCCCTGCAAATGGTGGACCATGAGCGCGGCAAGCCGGCCCATACCCGCTTTGAGGTGATGGCGCGAGAGGCGATCCACTCCCGCCTGCGCCTGATGCCGACCACAGGGCGCAGCCATCAGCTTCGGGTGCATATGCTGGCGCTTGGCCATCCAGTTCTCGGTGATCGTTTTTATGCCACAGGCGAAGCGCTCACCGCCGCCCCGCGCCTGTGTCTGCATGCGCTGACGCTGGAGATATATCATCCTGCCGGCGGCGCGCGCATTGCCTTTCATGCCCCTTGCCCGTTTTAGCCCAGGCCTTCGGCACCATGCCGTGCGCGCAGGGCGTATGTCCTGCAAAGCTCCCGAGCGTAGCGAGGCCACGGCGCCGCAGCCCGATTTTTGCCTCTGGCAAAAACGCCTTTCCCCGCAGAAAAAAGCGCGGCAGGAATTTTCCGGCCGCGCTTTCGCTTCGCTATTCAGCAGCCCTATTGCACCTCGATCATCTGGCGGGCCAGCACCTCTCCCGCGCCGGAATAGTAGCGCAGTTCATAGGTGCCAATCATGCGTGGAGCGATCAGCACCGCGCTGCCAGCGCTGCCGGCACGGGCAATGGCCAGCACCGCATCATCGGGCGCGCCGGCTTCGCTCAGGCCGATATAATCATCGCTTGCCATCGGGCCGGTATACTCAATGGTGATCCGACGGCGTGGGGCAATGCTTTCAGGGGCGCTCAGGGTAGCTTCCATCATTGGCTCGACCATGGTCTCACCGGTCATGGTATCGGTCTCCATGGTTGCCGATTCGCTTTCCATCGCGCCTTCATCTGTTGTCGGGGCATCCATCGGAGCGGCATCCATATCCCCCATCATCGATTGCAGCGCCGCTTTCAGCTCGGCGGTTGAATCCGCGCTCACAAAAAGCCCGCCGGTTTGATCCGCCAGATATCCCAGCTCTGCCTGCTCGCCCGCATCCACCACATCGAATGCAATCACATGCGCGGTGAAATCAAGGCTGTTGCCGCCCAGCTCGTCAGCCAGCGATTTCAGATCGCCATCACAGCTTTCCACCCCGTCCGTGACCAGCACAATCCGCCCCGAGCGGGTTTTGTATTCCAGCAGATCCGCTGCCTGATCCACCGCCGCCACCAAAGGCGTGCGCCCGTGCGGGGTAAGCCCGTTTACGGCGGCGGAAAATGCAGCCGCCTCCAGCGGGCCAACCGGCAATACCATTTCGATATCCCCGCAGCCGTCATTCACCCCGTGCCCATAGGCCATCAGGCCAAACCCGGAGTCGGTTTCCAGCCCGTCCACCAGCTCGCCCAGCACCTGCC
>JALSHK010000500.1 GCA_026982275.1 Paracoccaceae bacterium
CGCTTCGGCCAGCCCGCGCGGATCGCCAATGCGCTCAAGATGCAGATCCAGAATGAAATGCCCCTCGTCGGTCACATATGCCTCGCCGTTTTCCTCGCGCAGGCTAATGCGCTTATGGCCCACATCCGCCCCTTCCAGCACCTCTTCAATCGTGCTTTCCGTGCTGCGCCAGCCAAATTTCACCACCTCCACCGGCAAGGGAAACGCCCCGAGCGTCTCGACCTGCTTGGAGGCATCCGAGATCACCACCATCTGGTTGCTGGCGCTGGCCACGATCTTTTCCTGCAAAAGCGCCCCGCCGCCGCCCTTGATCAGGTTGAGATCGGCGTCAAATTCATCGGCCCCGTCCACCGTCACATCCAGCCATTCGGCCGCCTCCAGCGTGGTGAGCGGAATATTCAGGCTATCGGCCAGATCGCGGGTGCGGGTCGAGGTCGGCACGCCGACAATCTCCAGCCCCTCGTTATTTACCCGCTGCGCCAATAGCTGCACGAACCACGCGGCGGTAGAGCCGGTGCCAAGCCCGACCTTCATGCCCGGTTTGATGAAATCCAGCGCTGCTTTTGCCGCTGCATATTTCCCACGGTCGGTTCCGGCTGGCTGTTCCGTCATAATTTTTTCCTTCGGCAGAATTTGTGCGTTTTAGCGCTTGCTTTGGTCGGGTTTCCCCCTGCATATCGGCTTTGTATAGTGATAATCGGGTAAAAACCCAAGGGGAAAGCCATGTTTCTCAGTATCTTCGATGTGTTCAAAATCGGCATCGGCCCGTCCAGCAGCCACACCGTGGGACCAATGGTCGCCGCCGGTCGTTTTCTGGCGCTTTTGCGAGAGGGGCGAGAGGTCGTGCCCGGAGCCGGAAGCCTTGCCCGCTTGGGCTGCACCCTGCATGGATCCCTGGCTTTCACCGGCAAGGGCCACGCCACGGATCGCGCCGTAACGCTGGGCTTTGCCGGCTTCACCCCCGATAATTTTGACCCGGAAAAAGCCGAAACCGCCCATGCCGAGATCCTCGGGCGCGGCACTGTGTCACCCGACGGGCTGGGCGAGCTGCGCTACCAGCCCGCCAAAGATCTGCAATTTGACTATGACACCACCCTGCCCGGCCATGCCAACGGGCTGGTGCTTTCGGCCTATGACGCGGCGGGGCAGCTTTACGCCCGCGAGACCTATTATTCCACCGGCGGCGGCTTTGTGCTGACCCCGAGCGAGCTGGCGGGCAATGAATTTACCGCCGAAGGGCCGTCGGCTTCCTACCCGTTCAAAACCGCCTCTGAAATGCTGGAAATGGCCAGGGCTTCGGGTAAATCCATCGCGCAGATGAAGCTGGAAAACGAGCTGAACCACATGAGCCGCGAGGCGCTGGATAACGGGCTGGCCAAGGTTTGGCAGGTGATGGATACCAGCATCGATCGCGGCTTGACCACCGCCGGCATTTTGCCCGGCGGGCTGAATATGAAGCGCCGCGCCAAGGATATCCATGAGGCGCTGCTGGCCGAGCGTGGCACCAATATGGCCGCGCCCCATACGATCAACGACTGGATCAGCGTCTATGCCATCGCGGTGAACGAGGTAAATGCCGCTGGCGGCCAAATCGTCACCGCGCCCACCAACGGGGCGGCGGGGGTTTTGCCCGCCACCTTGCGCTATTATCTCGATCATGTGCCCACCGCGCGGCGCGAAATGATCGAGGTGTTTTTGCTGACCGCCGCCGCCATTGGCGGGCTGATCAAGGCCAATGCCTCTATTTCGGGGGCCGAGGTCGGCTGTCAGGGCGAGGTCGGCTCGGCGGCGGCGATGGCGGCGGCGGGGCTGTGCGCGGTGCTGGGGGGCAGCCCCGCGCAGGTGGAAAACGCCGCCGAAATCGCGCTGGAGCATCATCTGGGCATGACCTGTGATCCGGTCAAAGGGCTGGTGCAGGCACCCTGTATCGAGCGCAACGGGCTGGGGGCGATCAAGGCGGTTTCGGCGGCCTCTTTGGCATTGCGCGGGAATGGCGCACATATTGTCAGCCTTGATGCCTGCGTGGAAACCATGCGGCAGACCGGCAGGGATATGAGCCATAAATACAAAGAAACCTCGCTCGGGGGCTTGGCCGTGAATGTGCCTGAATGTTGAGCAGGCAGACAAAATAATTCCATCGGCAGGGAAAAACGGCTATGTTTCCTGAAAACAGGAGCGATCGATGAAACCCTTCCCCCTTGCCTTGGCTTCCCTGCTGATCTCGACCCCGCTGGCGGCGGAAATACAGCCCGCCGATGTTATGGCCAGCTGGCAGCGGTTCTACGGAGCCTTCGGCACCGAGATTTTGATCGGAAACACCGAGATAGACGGAAATATTACCCGCTATAACAACGTGCTGACCCAATCCAGCATGGGCGGAGCAGAGATTCGCCAGCGGATCGACTGGATCAATATGCAAGAGAATGCCGATGGCTCGATCAGCATTACCTTTCCCGAATCTTTCTCCGGCACCAGCTTTGTGGAACTGCCAGACGGCAAAACCACAAGCGTAAGCACCACCTACACCCTGCTGGACCTGAGCCTGCTGGCCCGGGGCGACCCTGACGATATCCGGTTTTCCTATAGCACCAGCTTTGTCATCATGAACCAGAGCCAGCAATCACCCGCCGGCGATATGGATATGCAAATGGTGCTTTCGGGCCTGCAGGGCGAAACCCGTTCCAGCTTTGGCACCGATGATCTGGCGCAGCAAACCGGCAGCCAGACCTATGAAAGCGCCAGCCTGACAGTGGATAGCGAAAAGACCAACCGCCTTAACCTGCAAGCCGGCGCAGGCGAAATGCGTTATCAGGCTGTCCTGCCCATCAACGGATCCTCGCAAACCCCGACAAGCCTGCCCGAAAATCTGGTGCTGGAATTTGACATGCAAACCGGCGATCTTGCGCTGGACTTCACCCAGGGCAAGCCCGGATCGGAGGGGGTTTTTACCTATAGCCAGAATAGTGCTACAATTGATTTTTCGCTAAATGAAGGCACCTTTTCTTATGGCTTCACGCTAAATGATGCAACAATGGAGCTGCGCAATTCTGCTGAAGGCGCGCCAAATTTTTCTGCCGGGTTTGCTTCGGTTATGCTGGGGCTTTCCTTTCCCTATCAACAATCGGAAATCCCGGCACCGTTTTCGGTTTCCACCCGCATAACCGATTTCACCCTTGGCGAGGATCTATGGGCAAAATTCGACCCCGAATCGCAGCTCGGACCTGCGCCGGCCAGCTTCGGCTTTTCCATTTCGGGCGAGCTGAAAATGCTGGTGGATATTTTTGCCGGCCCGAGCCTCGGGAATATTCGCAAAACCCCTGCCGAGCTTCGCTCGATCTCGCTGGATGCACTAAATCTGGAATTTGACGGCCTAGGCGTTACCGGCCGCGGCGGCGTCACCTTTGACAATGCGGGGACAGATCCCGCCTCGGGGCTGCCCGAACCGACAGGTGTATTGGAATTTTCGGCCAATGGCGCGCTGGCCTTGCTGGATAAAATCGGCCGTCTGGGGGTGCTGGATCCGATGGTGATCATCGGTGCCAAAGGGGCATTTGGCATGTTTGCCACCCCCGATAGCGAGCCTGACAGCTTTTCTACCCGCATCGAGTTTTCCAATGGCGGAGTGGTGGTGAACGGGCAGACGATCCGGTAGGTTTTCAGACGTTCTCGGGGTAATATACCTCGTAAAGCGGGCCGAGGGTTTCATTCCGGAACAGCGAGCTAACGGAGGAACCGCTGGCGATATTCTGGATCGCCTGCGCATAGACAGGCGCGGTCGGCACCATGCGGATTTTCTTGGCTTTGCGCACCTCGTCCGTAGCTTCGATCGAATCGGTAATGACCAGCGATTTCATGGTCGAGGCTTCGATCCGCCCGACAGCAGGGCCGGAAAGCACCCCGTGCGTGATATAGGAATGCACCTCTTTTGCGCCCTTTTCCGTCAGCAAATCCGCGGCTTTGCATAGCGTGCCGGCGGTATCGCAAATATCATCCACGATAATGCAGACCTTGCCCTTGACCTCGCCAATCACCGTCATGCCGTCAATCTCGCCGGGGGCGTTGCGGCGCTTGTCCACAATCGCCAGATCCGTCCCCAGGCTCTGGGCCAGCTGCCGCGCCCGCGCCACCCCGCCCACATCGGGCGACACCACGGTCACATCTTTCAGGTTTTTGAAATTGTGTTTTACATCCAGCGCAAAAATCGGCGAGGCATGCAGGTTATCCACCGGAATATCGAAAAACCCCTGAATTTGCGCGGCGTGCAGATCCATGGTCAATATCCGGTCAATGCCGGATTCCGTGAGCAGGTTCGCCACCAGCTTGGCGCTGATCGGCGTGCGGGCCTTGGTGCGCCGGTCTTGGCGGGCATAGCCGAAATAGGGGATCACGGCAGTAATGCGCCGCGCCGAGGAGCGTTTGAGCGCATCGGCGATGATCATCAGCTCCATCAGATGATCATTGGCGGGCTTGGAGGTGGGCTGGAGGATAAACATATCTTCGTCGCGCACGTTTTCAAACACTTCGACAAATATTTCCCCGTCATTGAACTGCTCGACCCGGGCTTCGACCACCTTGAGGGCCTCGCCGCGATGCATTCCCATCCGCTTGACGATGTTTTGGGCCAGGGTTCGGTTGGCATTGCCGGAAATCAGCTTGGGAGGATTGGAGCTACGCATGATCGGGGGCCTTTATTGGGGCGAATCTATCTGGGCATGGGCGCGGTGTAACAAACCCGTTGCCGCTTGCATAGGGGCTTGTTAAGCCTGAAGGGGAAAGGGGTGTATATGACGATAGAAATGATAGAGGGGCGGCGCGTGGGCGTGAGCCGCTCTGGCAAAGGCGCGGCGATGCTGATGATACATTGCGCATTGGCCCATAGGGGAGCGCTCATGCCGTTAATGGCAAAATTGCCAGGGCGGTCCTTTACCGCTTTTGATCTGCCCGGGCACGGGGAGTCAGAGTTTGACAAGACGCTGGATATCCAGGCGCAAGCGGTAAGCACCGCGATCCATCTGCTGGAGACCACGGGGCCGAGCGATGTATTTGGCCATAGCTTTGGCGCTACCGTAGCGCTGAAGCTGGCAATGAAGCGGCCCGATCTGGTGCGCCGCCTCAGCCTTTACGAGCCGGTGTATTTCTCGGTGCTGGCACAGGGAAATCCCGAGGCCTATGCCGCCGAAGCCAGGGCCTCGGCCAGCTTCACCCGCGCTGCGGAAATGCAGGACTGGCCCGCCGCCGCCCGCGCCTTTCTGGGGCGCTGGAGCCTTGAGCCGTTTGATGAGCTGCCTTTGGCGCAGCAAAAATATATCCTGAAAACCATTCCCTTGATCATGGCCAGTTCACCCTCTGTCATTGCGCCGGAAAGCGGGCGGATTTTGCTGGCCGAACTGGAAAAACCGGAGCTGCCAATCCTGCTGATGGAAGGGGGTGGCTCGCCAAAAGTTATCTCCGAAATAAATGCGCTGCTGGCCAGAAACGGGAAAAACATTACCCGGAAAACCCTGACAGAGGCAGGGCATATGGGACCGATCACCCATGCAGGAGCTGTGGCCAGCCTGATGGCAGATCAACCCATCCGGCATTTCCCGGCCTCGACACCAGCCAAAAGCGCCCCCGTATCCGCGCGGCGCGGACCCGGCGCTGCAACATAGAGCAGGAACCAACGCGCCGCTCTTACTCCATCCAAAGGCTCAGGAAATCAATGCGATAAACGCGTCTATTTCCGCATCACTTGTCGCCCAGTTGCAGACCAGACGGGCCGAAATCGGCTCATCGTCAGGGCCATCAAGCGCCTGGTCAAATGGCCAGTGATAATATTTCGCCCCCGCTTCCTGCGCTTTGCGATGCCCTATGCGTGGCCAACCGGCAAAAACCGAGTTCGCCTCGACCGGATGGGTCAGGCTGGCACCGGAGGCCGCAAGAATCCCCCGTGACAGCCGGTCCGCCGCCGCATTGGCTCTGCGGGCCAGACCCAGCCATAGATCATCCGCCAGATAGGCTTCCATTTGTGCCGACAAAAAACGGTGTTTGGAAAAAAGATGCCCGCCCCGCTTGCGGCGCAGCTCGAACTCCCAAGCCGGATCAGGATTGAACAAAATCACCGCCTCCACCCCGAGCAGCCCGTTTTTGGTGCCACCAAAAGACAGAATATCCACGCCCGCTTTCCATGTCAGCTCGGCCGGGCTGCAGCCAAGGCGCACCAGCGCATTGGCAAATCTGGCACCGTCCATATGGGTGGGCACCCCTTGCGCCTTGGCAATACCACAAAGGATCGCCACCTCTTGGGGCGAATAAACCGTGCCGGCCTCGGTCGCGTTGGTCAGGCTCAGCGCGCCCTTTTGCACGCCATGAACCCCGACAGCGCCGGTTTCAAAGATCGCTTTTTGCAGAGCCTCCGGCGGAATTTTTCCGTCAGCCCCGTCAATCAGGGTAAGCTTGCTGCCGCCGGAATAAAACTCCGGCGCGCCGCATTCATCGGCCTCTATATGGGCGTGGCGGTGGCAATATACCGTCTGCCAGGGCTGCACAAGGCAGGCAAGGCTGATGGAATTGGCAGCCGTGCCCGTCGCCACCAGATAGACGGCAGCATCAGGCGCTTCAAACAGCTCGCGGATTTTCTCGCGCACCCGGTCCATGATCGGATCCGCTCCATATGGCATGGCCACGCCCTCATTGGCGCGCGCGATGGCCTCGATCACCCCGGGCGCGGCGGGGCCGCCATTATCCGATGCAAAAAACATGTCTACTCTCCGACGATATAGTTCTCGATGTCATCCATATCGACATCATATTCCGGTATCGCCCAGTCTTTCACCGAAGCGCCCGCTTTCACAACCGATTCCCTGTTTCCCGTCAGCAGCGGATGCCAATCAGGCAGCACCCCCCCCTCGTGCAATAGCCGGTAGGCGCAGGTGGCGGGCATCCATTCGGCGATGCTTTCGATATTATCGGGCGTCAAGATCACGCAGTCTTTCACGATCTGCTTGCGCAGGGCATAGTTGCCGCATTGGCAGGTTTTGGTATCGAGCAGCCGGCAGGAAACATTGGTGAACAGGAAATCGCCGCTATCCTCGTCCTCCAGCTTGATCAGGCAGCAATTGCCGCAGCCATCGCACAAGGCCTCCCATTCCACGGAGGTCATTTCCTCCATCGGAACCTTTTCCCAAAAGCACTTACGCATGTTTCAGAATTTCGCGGCTAATCTCGCAATCTTTGTGCATTTGTTCGATTAATGCATCAAAACTATCGAATTTCAGCTCCGGACGTTGAAAAGAGACAAGAGCGACAGAGACATCCGCACCATAAAGATCACCTTCAAAATCAAAAACAAAGGTTTCCAGATTGGGGCTGTTGCGCCCGAAGGTGGGGCGAACCCCAAGGCTGGCCGCGCCCTGATAGCTGCCCTGATGCGGGCCGGTCAGCACATCAAAATGCACCGCATAAACCCCGAGGCGCGGCAGATGCAGGCCGTCAACCGAGATATTTGCGGTCGGAAAGCCAAGCTCGCGGCCACGCTGGT
>JALSHK010000501.1 GCA_026982275.1 Paracoccaceae bacterium
GATCCGAAAGCCGTTGCCCTTCCGAAATATTAAAAAAATGCCCGCGGAGAAATTCTGCCTCTGCCGGGGCCATGTCAAGCTCTATACCGCCGGCAAAAACCTTCAGATCCACCATATCGGGACCACTCACATCGGCCTCGCCGATAGACTGGAGAGCGACCTGCAACGGCACTGTATTCTGCACAAAACGCAAGCCGCCAAGCGGGTCTATCGGCTTGTCTTCCTCTTCCAGCAACCGGAAGGTCACGGCCGGCGTGGCGCTGGTGCCCTCGATGGGTAAAAAGCCCTCCGAACTTTCGATCGTCTCGCGCAGCAAATCCACGGCGCTGGCCACAAAAGTTGTGATTGTCTCGCGCTGGCCCCACCTGTGTTCTATGGCAAAGCGCACCTTCACACCCATTACCTTCACCCAGACTTCGCCATTGATAAACCACGTATTGGGCCCCCGAAGCTCAAGCGAAAAATACAGGGCCGCCTTGACCTTGCCATTCACAAGAATGCTTAGCCCGCCCTGCAGCCGGACCTGAAAACTGAACGGGTTGAAATAGATCAGCGCATCAAAAGCCACATAACCTTCAGCCGCAACCTGCCCGACCAAAGGCACTTTTGGCCCTTTTGCATACATATCCGCACGCGCACCGATCTGGAGCGAATTATAGGTAATTGCCTGATAGGCAGACAGTGTAAGCTTGGGGTTGTTGCCGCCAAAACTGATCGACAATCGCGTCAGATCCGGCAAATTATCCGGCTTGGGATAATCGGGGTGCAAGCCGCCAAAACTGGCTACCTGCTTGATATTCGGCCCCCAGCCGGTGCGGATGGCCACATCTCCATCGACACTGTAAGCTAGGATTTTCGAGCCTTCCAGCGTGGCATCAAAGCTGATCGTGCCGGCGGTGAAATCAATTTCCCCCATGAATTGCAACTTGAGAGAGACAAGGGCCTTGTCCTTATCCGGCAGAACCATGGACACACCGCCCAGAATAACCAGCCGGGCGTCTTGCCCGAACTCCAGCAACACACCCATGGTAATATCGATCAAACGGGGTTGCCCCCAGCCAATACGGACCACCGGCCCGACAATATGCTGGCCCTGTTCCGGTGGCATGATCGCGGCCATATCCTCAAGGATCTGGCTGGCCGAGGCGATCGGATCGGACGGAAACATCAAATCATCCATCCGGCCGGCAAACAGCACCTCGCGCAGCGCATCGGTATCGATGGTCCGGTTAATGCCCAGAAAACCGCCAACCCCTGTCAGAAAAAACCCGAATGCCAGCGGCACGCTGAATTCGCCAAAGATCGATCCGGCAAAACTGAAGCCTTCTTCGCCGCCGGGCAGCTCGGTATTGATAATCGCGAAGGCCGAAAACCCGAATGTCTTGAAGCGGAGCGCCAAGGCACCACGATATTCGTTCTCGAGGATAGATACAAAACCGCCGCCTTCAATCGGCGCGGCGTTCAGCGCCAGCGCATATCCCGATGGCGGCACAAAGCCGACCCCGAGCGCCATCGGGCCAATCATGCCATCACCCTGCGCGGCAGGCACCAGCTCGAGCTTGAGCCCGATACCCTCGACGGCGGCATAAATCGGACCAAGCTCGAACGCGGCGCTCAGCAAACCTTGCAATTCAATGCCGCCAGCGCCTGGGCCAAGGGTCAGCTCTACGGTGTTCAGTGTAAGTGGCCCAAGGGTCTGGTCGATGGCAATCTTTGCGCCCAAACCGCCCGACCCGTCCATCCGAAACCCGCTGGAAGTGCCATAGGCCATCGACAAATCCAGCTCGGCCCCGAGCTGCAAATCTCCAAGAAGCGAATTCAGCAGCCCGTCCCCTTCGCCGGCGGCAATGGTTAGTGCAAGGCTTCGCATCTCGATACCGAGCGTCACTTCCGCGCCGGAGCCAGCAGGGCCAAACGCCACGCTAGCCGATATGCCTTGAAGCGAAAGGCCGGTTTCGCCGGGCTTGCCAAACAGGGGCCACACCCCCGGATCAGGCGGTGCCACACCCGTTAGGCCCATCGACAATTCAGGAAGCTGCGGTGCATTGGCTACAAAATCCGCCCCCTCGGGGGTGACTGCCAATTCAAGCATGAAATTAGCGTCCACAGAGCCGGACACGCCGAGCATCCAGCCTTCTGCCGGGCTGAAAGACCGTGTCACACCGCCTTCTGCCAATTGGGTGAACAGCATGCCGTTTGCTGTGCCCTCACGGCTGTCCAGCATCGGGGCGACGATCAGGGCCAGCCTGTAATAGGCTCCGCTCTCGCGCCCCTGCGCCACCGGAATAATCAGCTGGTTGAGCGGTTCGGGGTTGGGGAGGTTTAGTGGCTCATAGTGTAAAAGCGCGATCTCGGGATCGACCGGCCCGATCCCCGCAGGCAAGGAAATTGTCTGCATCACGGCCCGAAGTGCCATAATCATACGGTCAAAATCAAACCCGTTCGGCGAAATACCCGGCTTGGCCGCCCCGTCCCAATGGTAAACCTCCCGCAAGTGCTGCACCGGATCGCTTAGCAAATCCCCGAACTGGTCCCAGTGAATCTGGTATTTGGTATATGTTTTGCGCAAGGTGCCTGAGGGGGTCACGCTGGATTGTTCGAGCAGACCCAGAGCCGACATCATGGCGCTGATTCCCGGATAAAAAGCCGCCAAATGGGTCGAAATCAACATGTCGGGCAGATCGTCAATCAGGCTTTGCCAGAGATCATCCAATGACAGCAAGCCGGGCATTTGCGGCTTGCCGGGGCCTTTCAGGCTGGCCAGCGCGGCAAAAACCGCCCGGAAATCCTGCGCAAGATCCAGAACCCGTTGCGGTTCGACAGCCTCTCCATTGCGGATTTGCTCAACCACCTGCTCTGCCTGCCCGAGACCCGCGCGGATATCCGCGATGATCGCTGCAAACGCCGCATAGGGACCATTGGCTTCAAACAGGGCGTCCAGAACGAGCGACGGATCCAGGGACCAGCCGAGATCTTCCAGAAGCAGGACCAGCTCGTCCGGATCCTGAAAGGCCTCCGAAACGGGGGAAAGCGCATCGACCAGCCCGGCAAGAATATTGGTGATCGTACTGTTCACGGCGGATTCTCCGTTTTTAGCCATTCTTCGTGAATGAGCCACTGTTTTTCAGCTTCCCGCAAATAGTTCACTTTTGTAAAGTCGGGGGCATAATCGGTTACAACAGATTCGTTCAGTATCCGGACCGGCATATCATCCGCCCCGGGCACGAAGGCCTCGTAGCGCACAACCTTGGCCAGTCCGTGTGCATCATATTCCAGCACCTCTGCGCGCAAATATACCTTGCCGTCATACCGGTAATACAGATCACGCACCAACTCTTCGACATAGGCCATATAGCTTTGGTTGATGCGGGCAGGCAGGGGGATAACATTGGAGCGGATCGTATCGAAGCCGAAACTATGCGCCCCCAAATGGCTGCCATTCCATTTGGGAAATTTCCAATAAACGGCATGTGCCGGGTTGTTGAATGCCAGATCAGCGGGGGCATCCGGAGCAATATAGCGCTCGGCGTCAAAATCATAAGTCATTGTGATCTGTCTGTCCGTATCCCAGTATGTGCCGAAGCTTGGGTGGGAGTGCAAAAAATCCCGCACCACTTCGTGCTGCACCCGTTTGGCCACCGCACTGCGGGGTGTTCTTCTCAGTATCACAAACCCCTCCACCGATCTTGGCAAGCCGGCAATCGATGTGCCATCGTCGGGAAAAGTGGTGGCGAGGGTGCGGGTTAATGGTTGCCCGACATCGCCCCACCCCATCAAACCGGCCCCCATCCAGCCCTTGAGCGCGGCAGCATTTCGCGGGTCCGCGGTTGCAAAACCCAGATCGGCAAGGGAGAAGCCGTCCGGAAGCCTCGGCGCAGCAGGACCCTGCATATCAGGGCTTGCCGCGAGGGCAAGGTCATACCGGTTATGGGATCGCAGAGTCGAGCGCCGCGCAAACATCAGCTTGTTGCGCAAATTCGTGTTTACATTGGCGAGCAGGAAATCCCACCGGTCCTCGTCAATCAGGCGTTCGGCCAAAATCTCGGGGATGTCATCCCGCCAGTTCCGGCCCCGTAAAAACACACTATGCAGCAATGTCTCGGGAAAATACTCGATCTCGCCCAAAGCCATAATCAGCCATTTGTCGTTCTTTCGGCCCACATAGCGGCGCACAGCAGCAATAAAACGGGCTTTGCCGGGGGTGGCATCCGCATCGCACAGGCGGGCAAACCCTTTCCAGAAATTTTTCTTCTGTTCCGGATCAAGCGGCGTATCGGGCCGGAATAAATCCATATCGCCGAGCAGAGCATCCAGCCGCCGCGAAGAAACCGTTGCCGGAAATTTCTTGGTAAACGCCCGGCGCGCAGCATTAAGCGCATTTCTGACAGCGACACTCACGGGGAGCTCTCCCACAGATCGGGGATCGCAGCGGCGACATTTTCCAGCAGATCGTCATTCATATGGTAAAATATACGCTCTTGCCATTGGCTGTATAAATGGCGGATCCACGCTGTTTCCGTGTCAAAAAGCCCGCGGGCGGTCATCCGGTCATCCAAAGGCTGCAGCGCTGTTATGTTTGTTACAGGTGCATCAAAAAAACCTTCCGCATCCAGCACTTCGTCGACAAAGACCTCCAGCTCCATATCCAGCTCGGCGCGCAAGGCGACACGGGTTTCCACAAGATCGCGCAGATCCGGAGAAACATCCGGTGCCAAGCGGCCGCGCTGCACCATATCCATGGCCAGATCATCAAGATATCCGCTCGGGCCCATGCGCAACGCGCTACGCATGGCCCTTTGCCCAAAAGAAAGCAGCGGGGCCAGAACAAAGCCCTCGAAAACCATGGAGATAATTTCTTCCATAACCAGCGGGCCGAGCAACCGGCCTATTTGAAAGAGATAGCCAAACGGGTTGGTATAGGTGTTGAGCCGCTCCACTTCTGAAATGGCCTGATAGCCCATCCCTTTGCCCAGCTCGAAAAACAGATCCCCCGTGGGTGTGGAGAGCAGCAATTCTACCGCTTTGACCATATCATTCAGGGCATCGTAAGGATTTTCCAGAAAATTGCCCAGTGTACCGGCCATTTGGGCCAAATACTCACCCATGCCATAAACAATCCCGGCCGAGAAAACCTGGGGAAACATAGCCTGATAGGGAATAGCGTTCAGGTGCTTTTCCATTAACTCATTCAGCTTTTCCGAAGCGGATGGGGCATCGGGATCCAGCAATCCACTGTCGGTTGCCTCGGTCTCGCCAAAGCCCGCCCCTTCGGCGAATCCCGCCAGAAACCGCTCAATCAAAATGGCCACATTGCCGGTATCATGGCCGGCTTCAAAGAACCGGTCCGCAGACACTACGGCAGCCCCCATGGCCAGCCATGCATCATGGATATCGGCATCATCTGGATCGGTGCTGCGTTCATATAGCAACCGGGCTTCCCTGGCCGCCTTGCGGATCAGACCGAGGCCTTCCGTAACCGGCCCTGCCTGCTCCAGTGTGGTGCGGAAAGCATGAACATCCATCAACGCCTTGAACATTCTGACCGGTTCGGCACTGCTGGAATCCCCGCTCTCGGGAAAGCCCATTTGCACCGCAATTTCGTCGGGAAACGGAGACGGGTAATATGGCGGCTGCCCCCGCGCCAGTTCCATCCGGTCCCGCAAGACATTGGCGGTCACGAGGTTATGCATGAACCAGGAGGATTCCGTTGTGTCCAGAGAGTTCCGGTTGAGCACGCAATAGACGATCAACAAATCGCGCTCGATTTTGACGAGCAGTGCCTTGGCTTTCTCCCGGTTAATCTGCCAATACACCGGAAATATCTGAACATTGAGCTGAATCGGAATAATCTCGGCACTGCGGGCTTCAAGCCCGTCCATTGAAACCCCCGGCGGCAGCACAAATTCTGCACTCTCGTAGCGCATGAAATTGCTGCGCACCATCAGGTCAATGAAAGATAAAACCGACATAGCCTGAATTTGCCCTGCCTCCGGCGGCGGCGGTTTGCTCGCCATGTCATCGTCGAATTCCAGTATCTTGCGGTGATCCCGAGCCAGAATCCTTGCCATTTTGCCGAGTAATGCCTTGGATTTTCCCCGTCGCTTTCCCCAGTCGGAAATGGATTCCGGATCAACCAGCTCCGGCTCGATCCGCTCTTGCTCAAGCCCGTCCTCTATGCGTTCGAGCAGCGAAACATGCCGCCATGCAGGGCCGGAATCCGTTAACACTTCGCGCCCGTAAATTTCTTCCCGCAGAAAAGCATGCACCTTTGCCGGCCCGTCGGTGGCATTGCCTGTCAACGTGGCATTGCCCCCTGCAACCGGTCCGGTCAATGCCCGCCAGTTCAACATGCCGATCGTGCGCACCATGCCGATGCGAATGCGCCGGCGCTGCGGGCTTTCATGCCAGCGAAACAAATGGAGCCATGTGTCCGGGTCATAGATCAGCCCTGAAAGGCCTATAGAATAAAGATGCGTTTCGGCCCGCTGTTGGGCTTCCAGTTCAAATTCGGCGAGTGCCTCGTCGATAAATTGCCGCACCGGCCCTCCGGGTGTGCCATCTTCCATCAGACTGTCGCAAAGGGTATCAAGATCTGCTGCTCCGCTCGAAGAGAGATCCCAGATCAGGGCGGTTGAGTCGAGATCGTCAGCGTTTTTCACATCTGCCGAAACCCCGGATTCCGGATCAGAAAAACGGGCCGCCCAGTTTTTCAATATTCGTGGCGCATAAAACGGCATTTCCGGTGAGGTATATTGCACTTCAAATCCGATGCCGGCGGATATAAAAGGGAGGTTGAACGGCTCGTTCAGGTTGTTTTCAAGCGCAGTATAATCAGAGGGGGCTGCCAGTGGCGAAATGTCTTCACCCAATTCCAGTGCAATCCCCACGCCCCCGCCAGGCGGATTAAATCGCACCCTCGTAGGCGTCAGGCCGAAAATCACCATCAGGGTTAATAGAGGTTTGACGGCATTGTAAATCTTGTCACCATCGCGTCGCAGCTTCTCGGCGCTGGCCGCGCTCAACAAAATACGCACGGCCACCCCGGTTCCCACAGATAGCCCCGGATGCAGCGGGTTGATGATCGCCGGCCCTGCCGATACAGACTGGGGATCCTTTTTCTGATTGATGCCTGTCGATCGCCAATTGGTGCCAACCATAATCGCTTGTCTCTTTTTATCGGGCAAGCCTGAAATATTACACCAACCTGCGCCCTTGGTGACCGTGGTCAATTCCGGCCCCGGATTCTGGACCAAGCTGTTGTTACAGGGCTAATCGCGCACTTTGCCATAAGTTGCAGAGCATTGCCCCGGTTAGCTCCAGCTTAGTTTGGAATATAATTTTGTGTCAAGGCCGGGGTTTGCACTCACAACACCATTATCCGCGTCTTGGGCACCCATTCAAGCCACGACCAGGAAACCCAACAACCCCGCTGACCAGCATTCCGGCTCCAGCGCCTGAAGGCGGGAAATCAAGGATTCCATCATCAAGGA
>JALSHK010000502.1 GCA_026982275.1 Paracoccaceae bacterium
CTGTCGCGCATTCTGGCCATGCGCGGGGTTGCCCCTGAAGATGCCGAAGTTTTCCTTGCCCCCAGCTTGCGGGAATTGATGCCGGATCCGTCTATCCTCAAGGATATGGACCTCGCATCCGCGCGCATATTCAAAGCCCTGCAAGCCCGCGAGCGCATCGCGATATTTGCCGATTACGATGTGGACGGGGCCACCTCGGCCGCCCAGCTTCTGATCTGGTTTGGCGCGCTTGGCGTGCAGGCCTCGCTTTATGTGCCGGACCGCCTGAAAGAGGGCTATGGGCCGAATAATGCCGCGATGCACAGCCTAGGCCAAGCCCATGATCTGATCATCTGTGTCGATTGCGGCACCGTGGCCCATGAGCCGATCCAGACGGCGGTCGATGCGGGGGCCGAGGTGATCGTGCTGGATCACCATCTGGGCGGCGAGACGCTGCCTCCGGCCTTGGCCGTGGTCAATCCCAACCGGCAGGACGAAGAGGTCGAGCCGACCTATCTTTGCGCGGCGGGCGTGGTTTTCCTTACCTTGGTGGCGGTGAACCGCCATTTCCGCGCCGCTGGCATTCAGGCCCCGCCCTTGATGGATATGCTGGATCTGGTGGCGCTGGGCACGGTGGCGGATGTGGCCCCGCTGGTGGGGTTTAATCGCGCCTTGGTGCGGCAAGGCTTGAAGGTGATGGCGATGCGCCAGCGCCCGGGGCTGGTGGCGCTGGGGGATGTGGCCAAGCTGAATTCGGCCCCGCGCGCCTATCATCTGGGCTATATGCTGGGGCCGCGCATCAATGCGGGCGGGCGCATTGGCAAGGCCGATCTGGGCACGCGGCTGCTCACCACCAGCGATATTCACGAAGCCGAAGCCCTCGCCGAGCGGCTGGATGCGCTAAACGGCGAGCGCCGCGAGATCGAGGCCAGCGTTCAGGCGAGCGCCGAAGCCCAAGCCGAAACGCGCGGCGTGGATGGCCCGCTGGTATGGGCGGCGGGGGAAGGCTGGCATCCCGGTGTGGTCGGGATTGTGGCCTCCAGATTGAAGGAGAAATACAACCGCCCCGCGCTGGTGATCGGCATAAATGACGAGGGCATCGGCCAAGGCTCGGGACGCTCGATCAGCGGGGTGGATCTGGGCGCGGCAATATCGGCTTTGGCGCGAGAAGGGCTGATCATCAAGGGCGGCGGCCACAAAATGGCGGCCGGGCTGAGCGTGGAGGCAGGCAAGATCGAAGCGGCGATGGCAAGGCTGGCGCAAAAGCTGGGCCAGCAGGGCGCGGGCGATATCGGGCCAAAAGAGCTGAGCCTGACCGCCACGATCGGCAATGCCACGCCCGAGCTTATTGAGCAGATCGAAGCGGCAGGGCCATTCGGGGCCGGCGCCCCTGCCCCGCGCTTTGCCATCGCCAATGCCCGCATCAAATTCGCCAAGCCCGCTGGCGAAAGCCATCTGCGCCTGACGGTAGATAATGGCGGCGGCCCGATCGATATCATCGCCTTTCGCGCCTTTGAAAGCGATCTCGGGCAGGCTTTGCTGAATCACGCCGGACAGGCGTTTCATTTTGCCGGACGCCTCGAGATCGACGAATGGGGCGGCCGCCGCAAGGCAAAAATGCAACTGGAAGACGCGGCCAAGGCGGAGTAAGCTAAGGCAAAGGAGCTATCCATGACCCATATTCTGATCCTCAACGGCCCTAATCTGAACCTGCTCGGCACCCGCCAGCCCGAAACCTACGGCACCATCACGCTCAAGGATATCGAAACCATGTGCGCCAAAGAGGCCGGGCGCCTCGGGGTGAAGCTTGATTTTGCCCAGAGCAACCATGAAGGCGCGCTGATCGACATCATTCACGAAACCAAAGCCGAGGGCATTATTCTGAATGCGGGGGCCTATACCCATAGCTCGATCGCGATCATGGATGCGATTTCCTCGGTGGATAAACCCGTGCTGGAGCTGCACCTGAGCAATATTCATCAGCGCGAGGGTTTCCGGCAGCATTCCTATATTTCCAAGGTGGCTTTTGCCATGATCTGTGGCCTCGGGGCCTCGGGCTATCCGCTGGCTTTACGGGCGATGAGCGATCATCTGGCGCTCTGAATGGCACTGGAGGCCTATCTGCTGATCGGGCTGGCGGCCTTTCTGGTCGGCTTTACCAAAACCTCGGTTGGCGGGGTGGGTATTCTGGCGGTGCTGCTAATGGCGCTGGCCATTCCCGGCCCCGCCTCGCCCGGCGTGCTGCTGCCCATGCTGATCATGGCCGATATCATGGCTGTGCTCTATTATCGCCGCGCCTGTGACTGGAAGATTCTGCTGCGCCTTATGCCGGCCACCCTGATCGGGGTCGCGCTGGCATGGTGGTTTCTGGACAGTTTTTCCGGCTATGATTTTGGCAAGCTGATCGGCTGGGTGATTCTGGCAATGCTGGCGCTGGATCTCTTGATGAACGCCGGGCTTCGCGAAAGGCTGCGCGGGCGGGGACTAACGGCGATTATGGGCGCGCTGGCGGGGGCGGCTTCAATGCTGGCCAATGCGGCGGGGCCGATTTTCGGCATATATCTTTTGCAAATGCGCCTGAGCAAAGCGGGCTTTGTCGGCACAAGGAGCTGGTTTTTCCTGCTGGTGAATATCGCGAAATTGCCCTTTGCCATCGCCCTTGGCATAACCACGCAAAGCTCGCTAACGCTGAATTTATACTACCTGCCGGTCATTCTGCTCGGCGCGGCTCTGGGCAAGCTGGTGCTGGAATATATCAACATGAAATGGTTCAAAATCCTGATCCGGCTCGCGGTATTGGCCGCCGCCACCCGCCTGATCTTCGGGTGAAAACTTTTCTCCGAATTAACGAAATTTCCTCTTGCGCCCGCCCTCTTTGCCGCCTAAAAAGCCCGCACAGAGAGCGATGCGCCCTTCGTCTATCGGTTAGGACGTCAGGTTTTCAACCTGAAAAGAGGGGTTCGATTCCCCTAGGGCGTACCACTCTCTGCTTTATCCCCCCACCATCAGCGGCATCACCACCACCTCGGAATCCGCGCCAATCGGGGTGAACCACGCCTCCTTGAACACCTCGCCATCAATCGCCAGCGAGATCCCCGCCGCCACGGTCTCTTCCAGCGCCGGATAGCGCGCCACCAGTTTATCCAGCAATTCCCGCGTGGTAGATGCCTCTATTTCGATCTCGGCCTCTCCAGCAGTCAGCGCGCGCAGGGAGCCAAAGATCACCACGCGCGCCATTTATATCGCCTTCAGAATTCTGGGCGGCGACATTGGCAGCGCAAACATCCGCTTGCCGATCGCCCGCGAAACCCCGTTGGAAACCGCCGCCAGCGGTGGCACAATCGCGGTTTCACCACAGCCGCGCACCCCGTAAGGGTGGCCCGGATTGGGCACTTCGATAATCACCGGATCGATCATCGGCAGATCGGAGGCCACCGGAATGCGATAATCCAGAAAGCCCGGATTTTGCAGCAGGCCATCCTCGCCATAGATATATTCCTCGTTCAGCGCCCAGCCGATGCCCTGCACCGCGCCGCCCTGAATTTGTCCCTCCACATAGGAAGGATGGATCGCCTTGCCGACATCCTGAAACGCGGTATAGCGCTTGATGCTGGTGAATCCGGTTTCTGGATCGACCTCCACATCCACCAGATGCACGCCAAAAGACACGCCGGCCTTATCGGGCGCGCCCTCATGGTGCCCCGCGATCGGCCCGCCGGTTTTGCCAGAGCTGGCGGCGATTTCGGCAAGGCTCATGGGCGGGAAATTCCCCGCATTATGGCCCGTGGGCTGGGCGGCTCCATCTACCCATTCCACCGCATCCTCGTCAATCTCCCAGATTTTGGCGGCGCGTTTGCACATCTCCTTGATCGCCGCATTGGCGGCCTTGATCGTGGCAATGCCCACAGCGAAGGTCACGCGGCTGCCATCGGTCACATCGGAAAAGCCGACCGAGGCGGTATCACCGACAATGGTGCGAATGCGCTCATAGCCGATGCCGAGCGCCTCGGCTGCCATCATCGAAATAGAGGCGCGGGAGCCGCCGATATCGGGATTCCCCTCGATCAAATTCACAGTTCCATCAGCATTTATTGCCATAGAAACTGATACTTGTCCGCCAAAGTTAAACCAGAATCCGCAAGCGATACCCCGCCCCGTATTGGCGGCCAAGGGCGCGCTATAATGCGGGTGCGCCTTAGCGGCTTCCAGCGCCTCCACCAGCCCGATGGCCTTGAAGGTCGGCCCGTAGGAGGATTTGGTGCCCTCGCGCGCAGCATTCAAAAGCCGCGTATCTATTGGATCCAGCCCCAGCTTCTGGCATAGCTCGTCGATCACCGATTCAACGCCATACACCGCCATCGGCGCGCCGGGCGCGCGATAAGAGATCATCTTGGGCCGGTTGGTCATCACATCCCAGCCCTCGGATTGCACATGCTCCAGATCATAGGCGGCAAAGGCGCTCATCGCCCCCATCATCACCATCTGGTATGGAAAGGCACCGCCCTGATAGCGCAATTTCGCATGCGCAGCGGTGATTTTCCCCGCCTTCGTCATGCCTATTTTCACTTCGATCGAAGAAGACATGGTCGGGCCGGAAGCGCGAAACACCTCCTCGCGGCTCATCACCAGCTTTACCGGCTTGCCCGATATTTGCGAAAGCTTCAGCGCCACCGGCTCGATAAACACCGTGGTCTTGCCGCCAAAGCCGCCGCCGATTTCCGAGGCGGTAACGCGCAGCTGGCTGGCGTCGATATGCAGGATTTCGGCGCATAGCTCGCGCACCATATAATGACCCTGCGTGGAGCACCAAAGCTCGCCGCGCCCATCCGCGCCCAGATCCGCCAGGCAGGCATGCGGCTCGATATAGCCCTGGTGGGTGGCGGCGGTTTTGAAGCTGCGCTCGATGATTTCATCGGCCGCGCCAAATCCGGCCTCGATATCGCCGTGCCCAAAGCTGTAATAGCCCACTGTATTGCCCGACACATCCTCGCCAAGCCCGCGCCCCTTTACGCCCTCGTGCAGCACCGGCGCGCCGGGCTGCATCGCCTCGTCCACATCGGTTACATGGGGCAGGATTTTATAGTCCACCTCGATCAGCTCCAGCGCCGCTGCCGCCACCTTCTTGCTGACCGCCGCCACAGCGGCTACCGCATGGCCATCATATAGCGCGCGGCCCTGCGCCATGCAATTTTGCATCGTATAGCGGGTCCAGCGGCTATCGACATCGGCAAAATCATCGCCGGTGATCACCGCTTTCACCCCGGGCAGCGCCCGCGCTTTGGAGGTATTGATCGACAGGATTTCCGCATGGGCATGCGGGCTGCGCAATATGCGGGCATGCAGCATGCCGGTGGCCGATTTATCCGCGCCAAACAGCGCCTTGCCGGTGACCTTGTCCAGCCCGTCGGGGCGCATCGGGCGGGTGCCGAGTATTTTGAAATCCTGTTTCATATTTGCGCTCCCCGCATTTCCGCTGCTGCGGCTTGCACCGCGCGGATAATTTTGTCATAGCCGGTGCAGCGGCAAAGATTGCCCGCCAGCCAATAGCGGATTTCGCTCTCGCTCGGATCCGCATTTTTCTCCAGCAGCGCCTTGGCCGCCACCACAATACCCGGCGTGCAGATGCCGCATTGCAGCGCCGCATGCTCCAGAATATGGCGCTGCACCGGATGCAGCGCGTCCAGCGTTCCGACGCCTTCAACCGTCTCGATCGCGCTGCCCTCCACCTCGGCACCAAGCACAAGGCAAGAGCAAACCAGCCGCCCATCGAGCATCACCGAACAAGCGCCGCAATCGCCGGTGCCGCAGCCCTCTTTGGCGCCGGTCAGATTGAGCCGGTCGCGCAGCACATCCAGCAGGGTTTCGCTCGGCTCGCAGAGGTATTCAACCTCGTCGCCATTGATACGGGTGGATATATGGATCTTGCTCATAGCGAACCTCCGGCGCGGATATAGGCGGTTTTGGCAGCGCGGGTGGCCAGCACCCCTGCCAGTTTGGTGCGGAATTCGACCGTGCCACGGCGATCGTCTATCGGGGCGCAGGCATCACGGCAAGCGCGCGCACAAGCATCCAGCGCCGCGGCCTCAAGCCGACTGCCGATCAGGGCCTTGGCCGCCTGTGGCACCAGCACCGCCGTTGGCGCGACCGCGCCCAGAGCAACATTGGCCGCCAGCACCACCCCCGCCTCGTCAAGGCTCAGGCTGATCGCCGCGCCTGCCACCGCGATATCCATTTCTGTTCGCGGAATGAAGCGCAAATAGGCATCTCCGGCGCGCTCGGGGCGCGCAGGCAGGAAAATAGAGGTGACGATATCGGATTTATTCAGGGTGGTTTTACCCGGGCCTTCAAGCACATCGGCCACCGGCAGATCGCGCTCGCCTTTCGCGCCCAGGATCCGAACCGTAGCCGCCGCCGCCAGCAAGGCCGGCACGCTATCGGCCGCAGGAGAGCCATTGCACAGGTTGCCAACCATGGTGGCGCGCCCCTGCACCTGCGTGGAGCCGATCAGCTCCACCGCTTCGGCCACACCGGGCCAGAGCGCCTGCAGGACCGCGCTTTCGCCCATCTCGGCGCCGGTAACCGCCGCGCCGACCCGTATGCCACCCGCTTCAGGCCTGATTTCGCGCATACCTGCAATATGCTTCAGATCGATCAGCAGATCAGGGGGCGTGCCCCCTAGCTTCATCTTGACCAGCACATCAGTGCCGCCAGCGAACAACTCCGGATTTACAGCCCCCGCCATCAGCGAAACCGCGTGCTGGCTGTTTTTGGCCCGAATATAACGCATGCTTGATTCTCCCTGAAAGATGATAGCAAGAACATTGCCCATGGCAGCGCAATCCCACAAGCGAAAAAGCGTCTGGATGCCTTATGGCAATCTTTGAGCGCCCCAAATACAAATGATTTGAAGAGCTTGTGGCATGTTCTTTACCTGAAGAAGCATTTTTATTGTTGATTTTTTTATTTATATGGATACCCTTTACTGGAAGGGCTGTGGTGCTTTGTGCCGCAAACAGCCGGGTGTCTAAAAAATAAAGGGGCGCATCGTGCCAGATTTCAAATCGTATTTAGCGGGTATTGCCGCAGTATTTATGGGCACCGCCCCGGTTTTTGCTCAGGAGGTCTGGATCACACAGGAGCTGCCCTTCGTCGAACTGGAGGTTGGTCAGGAATTTTTTGTAATCGAGCGGAATCAGGACAATCTTGCGGTTATACCGGCGGATTTTGCCAAGACCTCCCGCCCCTGCCCGCCATTTTGTGTGCAACCAATGACCGTTGCCGAGGGTGTTAATACCGTAGGCGAGCTTGAGTTGATCACCTTTCTCGAGGATGTGGTGCAAGCCGGTGACGGATATCTCATCGATTCCCGCACCCCGCGCTGGTATGAGGCCGGCACTATTCCCGGCTCGATCAACATCCCGTTCAATTTGCTAAGTGCCGACGCGCAAAATCCGTTTCTGGCCCCGCTGCTCAAGCAGCTTGGCGGCGCGCAAACCGA
>JALSHK010000503.1 GCA_026982275.1 Paracoccaceae bacterium
TTTCGGGATCGGTTTTTTGCGGACATCCCCCAGCCCCATCATTTCGCCGGCTTGCAGGCGAATGCTTTCAAGCCGGGCTTTCAGCGCGGTGTCGCCATCCAGTTCTTCGCGGGTTTCGCGGCCGGTAATCCCCATGTCTTCGGCCCGCATCACCACCCCGGGCATACCGTTGTCAATCAGGGTAACGTCTATGCCGTCGATCCGGTCCATCATGTTGCCCGTGGGCAGCAAGGCGCCGCATGTGGCCCCTGCATTATCCTCAAAAATTATCTCGACCGGAGCGGCCATGCCCGGCACCCCGTCTATGCCGGTTTGGCCCGCATAGGAGACCCGCCCGTTTGGAGTCTGGACCAGCGCCGTTGCGCTTTGACCGGTATTTTCCATATGGATCACCACCGGCGTTAGCGCCCCCGCCACCGGCACCAGGCCACGCTCGATGGCAAAAGGACCGACACCGGCCAGAATATTGCCGCAATTCTGCGCGTCACTCACCTCGGCCTTATCCACCGCCACCTGCAAAAACAGATAATCCACATCCACCCCTGCGCGCGCGGATTTTTTTATCACCGCCACTTTCGAGGTCAGCGGGTCCGCCCCGCCGAGGCCGTCGATCTGTCGAGGGTCAGGGGACCCCATGACCGAAAGCAAAAACGCATCCCGCTCGCCGCTGTCGGCGGGTAGATCCTCGAAGAGGAAATACCCGCCTTTAGACGTGCCGCCGCGCAACCACATTGCTGGAATTCCGTTATTCATAGGTTAGCCCCTTGTCTTTCAGGCGGCCACGCATGTCATACATATCCAACCCCAGCTCTCCGTTTTGCAGGCGCTGTCGCTTGGCTTCCTCATTGGCCAGTCGCGCTTCGGCCTTGGCCAGAACCGAGGCCGCCGCATCGCGCGCCACCACACAAACGCCGTCATCATCTGCTACAATCACATCGCCGGGCCGCACCATCGCGCCGGCGCAGACCACCGGAACATTCACCGAGCCAAGCGTTTCCTTCACCGTGCCCTGGGCGGAAACCGCCTTGGACCACACCGGAAAGCCCATTTTTTCGAGGTCAGCGATATCCCGCACCCCCGCATCGATAATCAGCCCCGCCCCGCCGCGCGCCTGCATCGAAGTGGCCAGAAGATCGCCAAAATAGCCGGCATCAGAGGGCGACATGGTGGCCAGCACCAGAATATCCCCCGCCTGCACCTGCTCGATCGCCACATGCACCATCCAGTTATCCGCCGGTGGCGCAAGGATCGTAACCGCCGAAGCTCCAACCGATGCGCCGCTATAGATCGGCCGCATATAGGACGCCATCAGGCCGGTGCGTCCCTGCGCCTCATGCACCGTGGCTACGCCACAAGCCCCGAGCCCCGCCACCACTTCCGGAGCCGCACGCTCGATATTCTGCACCACCCGGTTCATGCCAGCTCATCCACACATTGCGGATAGATCGCCTGAAAGCCTTCGGCATATCGCGCCGCCCGCCCGCCGGCCATGCCGCCGGAATTGCGCCGGAAGTGGTTGCCACGGTTTTCTGCCAGATTGGTATAGAATTTCCACAGATGCTCCTGCCCCTGCATGGATTCGATGGCCGCGCGCTTTTTCTCCCAGACATCGGTAATGTCGAGAAAAACATTTGGCTTCCAGCCCATTTGCTCGCTCTGGTGCGGCTCGAAAAGATAAAGCTGCGGCGCAGCCAGCACCTGCTCTCCCGGCTCGTGCCCCCAGGCTTGCGCGATCATCCGGCACTCCATCGCCACCTCGGTGGTGTAGGAATGGTCGGTGTTATAGGGGTCATATTGCGAATGGGACATCATGAAATCCGGCTGCACCTTGCGGATCACATCCACCAGCCTGAATTTGGCCTCGCGATCCAGCTCCAGCGGATAGTCGCCAAGATCGAAGAATTGAATATCGTGCACATCCAGCGCCTTGGCGGCATTTTCCGCCTCGATCCGCCGCGCCGCCTTGACCTTCTCCAGCGTCATGCCTTCCTGCTTCCACAGCTTGGCGCTCTCGCCGCGCTCGCCATAAGACAGGCAAACCACGGTTACATCATAGCCTTTTTGCCGGTGCAGCGCGATGGCTCCGCCTGCCCGCCAGACAAAATCTGCCGCATGCGCGGAAATCACCAATGCTGTTTTATTTGTCATGATCACGCCTTTCGCTATCCGGCCACAGGCGGAGCTTTGGGAGCAGCTTATCAGCCTGCTCCGAAGAAATACCAGTTCAAAGCCTAGCCCTTTGTATAAGAAATGACTATATGCCCATTAATATGCTTCCCGGGAGGATCGAATGAAAGCCGAAAACCTGAACCTGCGCCACTTGCGCGCCTTTCGTGAAATCGCGGCCCGAAAAAGCATTTCACGGGCAGCGGACAAGGTGCATTTGTCCCAGCCGGCAATCACCCAGGCCCTATCCAAGCTGGAGCGCGTGGTCGGGGCGCGTTTTTTTGACCGGGCCGGGCGCGGGTTGTTTCTGAACGAGCCGGGAAGGATATTTCTTTTTCGGGTCAATCGGGCGCTTGATCTTTTGCAGGAAGGCGCACGGGCGGCGCTGCGGGCGAGCGGGCACAACCAGAATCGCGGTTTCCGTCAATTTGACGAGATGGTAACCGCCTCGCAATTGCGCGCATTGATTGCCGTGGTGCGGGCGGGTAATTTTTCGCTCGCGGCGCGCAATATCGGTATTTCCCAGCCTTCGCTGCATCGCACTGCGCGGGATCTGGAGCGATTGTCGGGCATGCCGCTTTTCCGCCGTGTCAGCCTTGGAATCGAGCTTACACAGGCCGCGCGGATATTTGCCCGCCATGCCCGGCTAGCATTTTCAGAGCTGGAGCAGGGGGTGGACGAGGTGCAGGTCTGGCGGGGCATTGATACGGGCCGGATCGTGATCGGCACCTTGCCTCTGGCGCAGGCCGAGATATTGCCAAAAGCGATTAATGCCCTGCTGGAACAACGCCCGAACATGAAGGTGAGCGTTATTGACGGGCCATATGAGGATCTGCTGCAAGGGCTGAGGCAGGGCGAAATAGATTTGCTCACAGGGGCGCTTCGCCAGCCATTGCCGGTTCCCGATGTCGTGCAGGAAAGCCTGTTTCGCGACCCTTTGGCAATTGTGGCGCGGGCCGGGCATCCGCTGGCCGACCGGCGGGGGTTGAAGCTGAATGATCTGGTGGAATTCGGCTGGGCCGTTCCGCGAAAGGCCACGCCGACCCGCGATTATTTCGATACCCTGTTTGCCGAGACTGCTCCGCAACATATCATCGAAGCCAGCTCGCTGGTGATGGTGCGTGGCTTGCTGGCGGGCAGCGATCGTCTGGCCATTTTTTCGGCGCACCAGATGCAGCATGTTGAGCAGCTCGGCTTGCTCTGCCGGCTGGATTTTGACATGAGCCACACCAAGCGTGATATCGGCATCACCATGCGGCAGAATTGGCGGCCAACGGCAACGCAATCGCTGTTTCTGGAGCTGTTGCGGGAGGCGGGGAGCGAACTGGGCTAGGTTCTATTTCATAATCCAATAGATCGGGTGATCTATTTATTTTACCTGCGGGGCGAGGTCATGCTAGCCTGATGAAAGCCATTGCCGGATATGCCCCATGACAGACTTGAACAAAAACCAGGATGCAAAGACTATCGGTTTTATTGGTTTCGGTGAGGCCGGCGCAGCATTTGCCAGAGGGCTATCGGATAAGGCTGCTCTGCCGTTGCGGGCGTTTGATCTGAAAACCGGGCTTGGAGAAAAATCTCGCCAACAAAAATTGCAGGATTACGCCCGTGCGCAGGTGCAGGGCATGGAGAGCGCCAGCGCCTGCGCCAGCGGTTCGCAGCTGTTGTTTTCGCTGGTAACGGCGGATCAGGCCGTGAAGGCTGCTGCGCGCGCGGCCGAGGGAATTGGCCGGGGCTGTTATTACTTTGACGGCAATTCCTGCGCCCCCGAAACCAAGCGCGAAGCCGCAAGGATGATCGAAGCGGCGGGCGGGCGCTATGTCGATATGGCGATCATGGGACCGGTGCATCCGGCGGGGCACAAGACGCCGGTTCTGCTTGCCGGCAAATGGTCCGATGATGCCCTGGCGATCCTGCAGGGGCTTGGCATGCAGGCGCGGCTGGCCGGTGGTGGAGTGGGGGCGGCGGCAGCGATCAAGCTGATCCGCTCGGTGATGTTCAAGGGGATGGAGGCTTTGGTGGCGGAGTGTTTTCTTTCGGCCCAAAAGGCTGGCGTGACCGGCGAGGTATTGGCTTCGCTGGAGAAATCCTATCCCGGATTCGGCTGGGAGTCGCGCGCTGGATATATGCTGGAGCGGATGCAGAAACACGGGATTCGCCGCGCGGCCGAAATGCGCGAGGCGGCGCTTTGCGTGCAGCAGCTCGGGCTGGATAGCGCCATGTCTGCCGCCTCGGCCCAATGGCAGCAGCGCTTGGGGGATCTGTCGCTGAAGCCGGATTCAACCGATTTGCGGGCGCAGGCAAAGATGATATTGGCGGCGATGGATCGCCTCGAAAAACCGGAGGAAAAGATATGAAAATTTGCGTCGCGGGGGCCGGTGGGGCCTTTGGCATCAAGCATCTGGATGCGCTGAAAAATATCGAAGGGGTCGAGGTGACTTCTGTGGTCGGGCGCCGGCCGGAGGCGATCGAGGCCTTTGCCCGGGAGCGCGGCATTCCTCATGCCACCGTTGATCTGGCGGAAAGTCTGGCGCGGGATGATGTGGATGCGGTGATTCTTTCCACCCCGACCCAGATGCATGCCGAGCAGGCCATTGCCTGCATGCGGGCGGGCAAGCATGTGCTGGTTGAAATTCCGATGGCGGATAATCTGGCCGATAGCCGTGAATTGGTGCGGGTGCAGCAGGAAACCGGACTGGTGGCCATGGCCGGCCATGTGCGCCGCTTCAACCCCTCGCATCAATGGGTGCATAACAGGATCACCGCTGGCGAGATCAACATCCAGCAGCTGGATGTGCAGACCTATTTTTTCCGCCGCCAAAACATCAATGCCGCTGGCAAGCCCCGAAGCTGGACCGACCATCTGCTGTGGCATCATGCCTGCCATACGGTGGATCTTTTCCAATACCAGACCGGAGAGGTGGCTTCCGAGGTGTTTGGCATGCAGGGGCCGATCCACCCCGAGCTGGGCATTGCCATGGATATGAGCATCGGGCTGAAAACCCCTTCCGGCGCGCTTTGCACCCTCTCGCTGAGCTTCAATAATGACGGGCCGTTGGGCACGTTTTTCCGCTATATTTGCGATAATGGCACCTATATCGCGCGCTATGATGATCTGGTGGATGGCTATGAAAAGCCGATTGATCTATCCGCTGTGGCGGTTTCCAATAACGGGATCGAGCTGATTGATCGGGAGTTTGTTTCGGCCATTCGCGAGGGGCGGGAGCCAAACGGCTCGGTTGCGCAATGCCTGCCGGCGATGGAAACGCTGGACCGGATAGAGCAGGTTTTGAATGGTGGCTAGGCCCGGATTGCCCGGGCCGAATGCCTAGATGCCATCAAACAATACGGTGGAAAGATAGCGCTCGGCAAAGCTCGGGATCATGGCGACGATGATTTTGCCTTCCATCTCGGGGCGCTGGGCGATGCGCACCCCCGCCGCCACCGCCGCGCCCGAAGAGATGCCCATCGGGATGCCATCCAGCCGCGCGGCCAGCCTTGACATGCGGATCGCCTCCTCGTCGCTAATTGCGATAAATTCGTCCACCACATCGGGATCGAAAATCTCGGGAACAATCCCCGCGCCAATGCCCTGAATGCCATGCGGGCTATGGGGGCCGTTGCCGGAAATGATCTGGCTGTTTTCCGGCTCTACGCCTATAATTTTCAGGCTCTCTTTGCGCGGTTTCAGGGTTTGGCCAATGCCGGTAATGGTGCCGCCGGTGCCGACGCCCGAGATCACCACATCCACCTGCCCGCCGGTATCGATCCAAATTTCCTCGGCAGTGGTCTTGCGATGGATAGCGGGGTTGGAGGGGTTGGTGAACTGGCTGGGCATCACGGAGCCGGGCCGCTCTTTCAGCAATTCATGGGCGCGGTTGATCGAACCCATAACGCCCTCTTCCTTCGGGGTCAGCACCAGTTCCGCCCCGAGATAGGCCAGCATTTTGCAACGCTCGATCGACATGGAATCCGGCATGGTCAATACCAGCTTATAACCGCGCGAAGCCGCCACAAAGGCCAGTCCGATACCGGTATTGCCCGAGGTTGGCTCGATCAGGGTGTCGCCAGGGCGGATTTTGCCCGCGGCTTCCAGATCCAGAATCATGCCAGCGCCAATTCGGTCTTTTACGCTGGAAACCGGATTGAAAAACTCCAGCTTCAATAACAAGTCTCCGACCAGCCCCTGATCGGCGCTCAGGCCAGGAGCGCGCACGAGCGGGGTGTTGCCGATTGTCTCGATAATGGAGCCGTAGATCCGCCCTCTTCCGGGGGGATCGAATTTCGGTGTTTTTTCAATATTTACGCTCATGTTTTTCGCCTCTTTATCAAGAATTCAACGGTTTCAATATACTGTCAATAATATTGACTGTCAATTGAATTTGCGATATAGACACCTTGTGTCTAGGTTATATTCCCCAAGCCTATAAAGAGATTTCGGGATATTTTTTACAATTAAAAGGGGAGTTATTATGCATAAAAAACTGAAAACGGCTTACAGGTCGGAAATGGCTCTGGGGAAGAGGCTTTTTTCCGAAGGTAAATTCAAAGAGGCGTTTCACCATTTCGAGCGCGCGCATGTGCTGGGGCAATTTTATGTGATTCCGCATGCCAGAACCCATATCTGGATGCTGGCTCTTGGTATAAGAACCGGTAATGCCAGAGAGATACTGGGCCAGATTATCCGTATTCCGCTGGGTCTGATAGGGTCCGCTTTGGGCAAGGTGCCTTTGGGCAATACCGGGGGAGCGAATGTAAAGCTATCGAGCAAAATGCCTATTCCGGAGGATTTAAAAGCCTATCTAGAGCCGGATGCGGGAGATTGAACCCTCCCGTTTTCAGGTGATTACACCGTTGGATCTGTCGTAGATGCGCGGGATTTCCGCAAGTTTCAATATAGGGTGCGGCGGGCCAAATCCATACATAACCAATAATACGGGATTCCCTTGATAGACAGGGCGGTGCCGGGCTAATGATCGCATTATGGAAAGGGGTGGTGCGCAGGAAGTGGAGATGCTGCACCACGGGCCCGAAAGCCCGGATTTCAACATTCGCCGCTGTCAGTTTTCCGGAGTTTACAAGAAAACCGGGCTGGGGGATATTGGCTATATGCCTTGTTTTGTGCCGTTTCAATCCGGATTTCGGGCGTGAGCCAGCCGGACCATCATGCGGGCGCCTCTTGTTGCGGTTTTGGCTTCAGGGTGAAGGGAAAGGCTAGCTTCCAGCGGTTTCCAGCGTGTCTACATTTTGACGCATCTGGCGAATGACCTTTAAAAACACCTCAAGATCTGCAGGATCAA
>JALSHK010000504.1 GCA_026982275.1 Paracoccaceae bacterium
TTCGGCCTATAAGGCGGAAAAAAAGGTCGATGATCTGCTTTACGTCATGTTCACCTCCGGTTCCACCGGGCAGCCAAAGGGGGTGCCTGTCAGCACCGCCTCGGCAAATTGCTACGCCCGCGCCATGATTGAAGCCTGCGGCATCGGACCTCGTGAACGCTGGCTGCAGCCGGTGGATCTGCATTTTGATGTTTCGATGATGACGGTGCTGTCAGCATGGCTTACCGGCGGCCATATCATAGCAATTCCATCCAAACAAAGCCCGTTTGGCCCGCGTTTCGTCAAAAAATTCGCGCCCGTGGAAAACTGGACTTCGGTGCCCTCTGTGATCGCCCGCGCCAGCGCGCTGGGGATGCTGGGGGCTGGCAGCATGCCGGGCTTGAAGCGCAGTTTTTTCTGTGGCGAGGCCCTACCTTCCGATATGGCAGCGCAATGGCAGGCGGCAGCCCCCGATGCCACTATTTATAATCTCTATGGCCCAACCGAGGCGACGATCGCCCTCACATGGCACCGCTTTAACAGCGCGAAGGACAGCCAGCGGGCGATCACCCCCATCGGGATTGCCCTTCGCGGCTCCAAGGCCCGACTGGCCGAAGATGGCGAGATCGAGCTCGGCGGCCCGCAGGTGTTTCATGGCTATCTTGGCAACCCTAAACCGATCAAAACTTATTTGGAGACTGATGCAGACGGCACGCGCTGGTATAAAACCGGCGATATCGGAGAGATGGATGCCGACGGAACCTTGCATTTCAAGGGTAGAAAAGACTGGCAAGTCAAATTACGGGGCTACCGCGTGGAAATCGAAGAGGTGGAAGCCGTGATTCGCAAGCGTGCCGAAAGTGCGCTGGTGGCCGTGGTGCCTGCGGGGGCGGTTTCCGGCAATAGCTACGAGCGGCTCTGTGCATTTATTGGCACAGAGGTTGATGCAGCGCTCCTGAAAGCTGCGTTGCATGAGGCTTTGCCGGATTACATGGTGCCGTCGGATTTTGTAGCGTTGGCGGATTTTCCGCGCAACGCCAATGGAAAAATTGACCGTAACGCCCTTGTGGCCTTGGCCGAGGCGCTATAATCATGAGCCAGCTCAATATCGAAATCTCATTGGCAGAGGCAACCGACCTTATCCGGTTACAGCCGCTGTTTGAAGAAATGTATGCCCATTTCTTCGCGGCCAACGGGGTCACCGAATTGTCGCCAAACGGATTCAAACACTGGCAATCCGGTTATGAGCGCGCGCGCAACGTCAGCCGGACGGTCTATATCTGTTATGACAACAATACGCCGGTTGGCTTTATAGAGGGGCAAATCCGGATCGGCAGCCCTGTTATCGGGCAAGGCAAGCTCGGACATACTGCGCATCTTTATGTCAATCCGGACTACCGCAGAAACGGATTGGCCAAAAAACTGTATCAGACGCAGCAAACGTGGTTTATCAGCAAGAAGATTTCATATGAAACCCTTGATGTCGTATGTGGTAATAATATAGGCTTGGCTTTCTGGTCTGCCATCGGTTTTAAATCCTCTTTTATCAATATGCTGAAACCGGTCGACCTAAATAGCCGCGCAGGCGCACACAAAAAGGAAGAATAACCCTTTGTCAGCTACGATTTCCGAAACCGTCCTCAGCCATATCGCGACCTATTTCTCCGTATCCGCTGATCAAGTCACCCCCGCCACCGTCGCCAGTGACATTGAAGGCTGGGATTCCATGGCCAATGCCGAGATCATTCTCGGGCTGGAAGACGCGCTTGCATGCGAACTCGACCCTGATGACCTGTTCGAGCTGGAAAATGTCGGTCGCCTGATCGAAGTTTTTGAAAAACGCTCGGTCGGCTGATTTTGGCGAACTTGCACCAAAAGGAGCACAGCACCATGGACAGAAATCTGATATTTGATCTCGGGTTCCACAACGGTTCGGATGCCCGGTTTTATCTTGGCAAGGGGTTTCGGGTTATTGCTCTGGAAGCCAATCCGGACCTGGCGGAGAAGGGCGCGCAAGACTTCCAAAAAGAGGTGGCATCGGGTCAGTTGACTATCGTAAACCGGGCTATATCGGCGCAAGCCGGCGCGGGGCCGGTGGCGTTTTTTGTCAATGACGAAAAAGACGACTGGAGCAGCACCCGCAAGGACTGGGCCGAAAAGGGCGGCCATGCCGCGCGCCAAATTATGGTGGAGTCCATCACTCTGGACGGGATGACAGAAGAATTCGGTCATCCCTACTATGTAAAATGTGATATCGAGGGCGAAGACCGAACATTTATCGATCAGGTCGCCCAAGCAGGTAGAAAACCCAGGTTTCTCTCGGTGGAAGGTGGCGGGCCTTATTATTTGCGCAGGCTGACGGATGCCGGATATACCAAATTTCAGATCGTCAACCAGATCCTGCACTTCACCAAAAGATGCCCCGAACCGTCTCGTGAGGGAAAGTATTTCCAGACCCGGTTTACCAATGTGATGAGCGGGCTGTTTGGCGAAGAACTACCGCAGGACCGTTGGTGGTCGGCCGAGAAAACCAACGACGTGCTCGAAAAGTTCAAGCAGCTCAGAGCGATTGACCGTGAAATGGCGCCGGGCTGGGTTGATCTCCATGCCATGCGGGAAGATTAGGGCAGCTTCTGCCTCGCAGCGAGCTTTGTTGCGACAGCCAGGAAAACCCCCGCATTGCGTTGTTCAGGAAAGTGGCCGGCCACAAGCTCGGCATAGGTTAGCAACTCTTGCAGGCGGCCCTCTTCTTTCAGAAAATCATGGACGCTGATGCGCACCTCTCGCGCTCCCATCAAAAAATCTGCGAGCAGGCTACGGGCGTTCTCTATATCTTGCGGCGCAGCCCTGCCAAGCTGCTTAGCCCAGAGTTGAAGCAATACCGGGTCATCCTGGCGCCCGGCCACCGGTTTTGCGATCAGCGGCACCAACTCCGCCCCGCGTTCCGGCAATAAATTCACCATATGCAGCGTGCGAAACTTATACCACGCCTTCCAGTTCAGGGCGTCATCCAGTATAATATGATAGGCCAGTCTGGCGCGGATGGCCGGCGGGGTTTGCAGGTCGCAGGCTGCTGCCAAAGACAGCGGCGGCAGGAGTTGCCATGGATCAATTAACCCGCCGGGGGCCGGATCGGCGATCTGCGCCGCCAGCGCGGCGGGGCTTTCCGAGCGAAGCTTTAGCGGCTCGCCAGCGCAAACCAGCCTGCGGGATTTTTCCAGCACCTCGGACAGGATCTCTCCGCCTACCGATATGTTGTGCGCATACTGTTGCGCCATTTTACAGCGCTCTTGCGGGGTATACTCCCCGAATTCAGCAAAATCAGAAAGCGTGCACATGCTTGGCACTACATTCAACCCCCGGGTGCGAATATAGGTGGTCAGCTCCTCGTGAATGCCCTGCCAATCTGTCAGCCGTTCAGCGCGGGCATGGGGGAACAGGTCGGCCATCACATCATCAACATCGGAACTGCCAGCCCAGTATTTATCATGCACGGACTCTCCGCGCCGCATTTGGGCCAAAATACCCCCGGGTTCCAGAACCGGTGCGGCCAGCTTTGCGAAATCTACAAGCATATCGGGCCGAACGCGAATTACCCGATCATATCTAAAGCCGTGTTTGGCCTCATAGGCCCGCTTCAACTGATTGCAACGATGAATTTTATAGAGCATCCGCAAGCTGTTCTTTTCTGCGGGCAGATCCAGCTCGGGGCGGTCCGGCTCGATTTCCACGACGGCGCCGGGGAAAATATCCTGTAATTCTTCTGCGGTCACAGGTGCTCTCTCCGGCAAAACATCCTGCCAGCCAGGGTAGTGCGTCTCGATTTTGTAAAACAGCTCTCGGGGCAGGAAGATCGAAAGATCGCCACCGAACATGCGCCGAACGGCAATATGGCGCGGGCCGCTCTCGATGGTTTTACCGCCGCGATCCGCCCAGACACTGATGAACACATCGGCCGCGATTTTTTGCGCCTGCGCCGCGATTTCCTTCAGCTTTTCGCCGGAGGTCCGCACCTGCCCCGAAATGCAAACAGCTATGCGTTGTTGCTGTTTCATCTCTCCCCCTTCCGGTTCGTTGGTGGTTTTCTATCCATTCGATTTTTTCATTTTGGCACCAGCGGCTTCCCGGGCCTTGTTGATGCGCGCGCGATTGCCTCCGGGCAGAGCCAGCGCCTGCTCATAAGCTGCGATGGCGGCCTCGGGTTGCTTTGCGCGCAACAGCAGGTTGCCCTTTAACTCCAGCAGCCGCGCATGCGTGGCCCCGTTGGCCTCGGCTTCGTCAAATACGGACAGGGCGAGCGTGTCATCACCCAGGGCGCGGGCGGAGCCGGCCAGAAGGTCATAGGCCTTCCAGTTCTCCGGCATATGGTCAGCCCAGGCGCGCGCCAGATCAAACGCCTGCTGGTGATGCCCGGCTCCGGACAGCGCCCGGTGCAGCGCAATTAAAAACCCGGAGCTGGATAGAAGCCTGTGCCGGATCTGCTCGCCTATCGCCTTTTTATCCGCTTTTATTCGATTATCCCATAGCGCATCAAATCGGGAGGCCAATGCCTCTGGCAACGTGCCCTGCGGCGCGGACAAGGCCTCTAACCCGTAAACGACCAGTTCCTGCAAGGCCAGTGGATCTGTATCAAAAACCTCTGGCAATTCGGCTATTCGGACTTCGATATGCCTCTCTGCTTTTTGAAAACTGTAATACAGCAGTACCCGGAACAGCAGGGCTAAACGGTCTTTTGGGGATAGGGTTTGGTCTTGAATGCAGATATTTGACAGGTAGAGCAGCGCTTGCTGATAGGCGTTGCGGTTTTCCTGCTTGGTGCTTTCCAGCAAGGCGAGGGTGTCATCTGGCAGGCAGGGCCGGGGTACTGGCAACTGCCCGTGGCGCACCACCGCCGACACCAGCGTGCAAAAGGCTGCCCCACCCGCTTGCGCCTGCTCCATCCGGTTTTCGGCAATGGCCTCCAGCAGGTTTTTCCCTACGGTTTTTGTGCGTTCGTCATATTCGCCATCCGGGTGGTCCGTGGCAGGTTTGATGATCCGAATGACCGAGGGTATCAAGCCAGCGGCCTTGGCTGCCTCTGCAAGTTCGCGGTGGATCCCCCGCCACGCCGTCGGGTCAACGGTTTTGCAGCGCTGATAAAGCGCACAGATAGCATCGTCATTCTCCGAGTTGGTGGCCCAGATTGTATCATTCAGGTGGTCGGCACGGTTGCCCGCATGCCCCTGCACAAAAATAACATTGTCATCCAGCATTAGCTGCGCCAGCCCCTGCCCGTCAAACAGCATATCCGGGCGCAGACGCAACACTTTATCGTAGCGTCGCCCGCGCGCTTGTTCCGCCGCGCGCTTCATTGCGTTTGCCCGCCAGATCCGGTGCAGCATGCGCAGGCTGTTGCTATCCACTGCTGCGAAATCAAAGGCGGGACTGTCGGCTTCCACCTCGATTTTGGCTTCGGGAAAGATTTTGGCAAGATGCTTCGAGCTGACGGGAGGAAATGTCGGAAAAAACGAGTTGAAATCCGGGAAAACCTCCTTCATGCGCCCTAGCCAGCTTTCGGGGATCTGCCGAGCGACCTGGGGTTCGACAATGCGGCGTATGTTTTTGGGCCCCACAGCGCCTTCAAATGTCTTTTGGCCAACCTGGCTCCAGACGCTGATAAATACATCCGCGCCGCTTCGCGTTGCTTCAGCCGCTATTCGCTGCAGCAATGAAACCGGAGATCTCACTTGCCCCGATATGCAAATGGCGGTGTTGACAGGTTCCATAATATTCCTCGGAGGCAGTCTGATCAAAACCGAAACAGGAGAAGGCTCTGGTCATGACCCATCAATTAAACTATATTTATCCCACCGGGAAAATCCTCGTGGTCCCGCATATAAAATCAATTGCCGCTTTTGCGCAAGCCCGCTTTTGCGCACGGCACAGGCCCGATGCCTCGCCGTGCCACTATATTTTGAAGGTAAAAATGCAGAAAATCCATCAACACCCGAAAGCGAAATACAGCTGGAACTTCCCCCGGTTAGACCTCACCTATTTTGAAATCCCCAAAACCGGCTCTTCCAGTGTTAAAACGGTGTTGTTCCGGACCAATTATCGCCTCGATCCGGAAGATACGCTCAACATCGGTGGTGGCAAGCTCGCCCTACGCTTTCCCGAATCCCGCCTCACACATTTTGGCCCCGAGGATTGCCTCGGCCGTATTCTGGTCATCTACCGAGACCCTATCGCCCGGGTCAAATCCGCTTATCGAAGTATCTTCCTCGGTCGTCAGCAAATGGATGCGCCGCTTTCGGCCTACTTTGAGAAATACCTTCCAGCCTATCTTGGCAGTCCCGAAAGCGACGGATTGCTTAACCACCACAAACCCATGAGCTGGTTCTTTCCGCAAGACTTGCTGAACGACCCGCGGGTAACGTTTGTCGAGACATCTGATCTAAATACTTTGCCTGAAATTTTAGATTTGGAAATTGCAGCATGCAATAATGACGCCTCTATGCCGCATTTGTTGAATGTAAACAAATCTCTGGGTGTTATTGATATGACCAATGCCGAGATACGGGCCGCCATGGGTACTGACTTTGACGATGATTTTAAACTGTTTGAATCGTTGTCATAGGAGTTATAGCTGAAAGTTGGTGATGGCCTGAAGCAGGCGGCATATCATAGCGGTGTTGAAGCGCCGCCGATTCTCAAAGAGAAAAGGATATGCCACCATGGCCAAAGCTACTGTTTTACCGTTCGATGCTCCATCGGAATTTTCACCTGATCCGTGACTGAAGTGATCCAATCCGGAGCCAAGGAGCTTTTGCGCATAGCTGTGCTTGCAGACCCGACCCGCGATATGGGGTTTTCGGTCATCACCGGCTTTGGCGAAGCAAAACTCTGGTCGGAAACCCAGCGCTTCGATCTGCGGGCGAGCGAGGTGGCCAGCCCGCGCCCGGGCGACCGGCTGGAAATCGGTGGCGAGGCGTTTCTGATCCAGGGTGAGCTGCTGCGTGATGCGGTCCACCTGAGAGGAGCGTGGGGACCATGCAGCCTACGGGCAATCGTCCAGCCACTTTTTCCGCGACAACCGGATGGCGCGGAGCTTCATTTTGAGCAGATGTGCGATTGCTAGATCTGAAAGGCCTGTTTCAAAAAGGTAAAAGCAAAAATCTCTGCCGATTGAGGTCATCCGTCCTCCGTCATGGCGAAGTTGGAAATATCCTTTGTTATGGAATTTTGCTTGAAGTTCATGCCCTTTTTCAATTTCCGCACTAAGTATTGTCA
This sequence comes from Paracoccaceae bacterium, assembly GCA_026982275.1. Lineage (GTDB taxonomy): Bacteria > Pseudomonadota > Alphaproteobacteria > Rhodobacterales > Rhodobacteraceae > UBA3077. Next base: position 7,249 of record JALSHK010000504.1, read on the forward strand.
CGTCTTTTTGTCGTTGTTGCAAAAGCTTTCCAATGCGCTTGATTAAAGCGCGGTTTTCAATCTCAAGGACTTTCTTTGACGAAGAAAAAAGAGCGTGTCCTCGAATTTTGTAAGTTCCAAATCTATAGTGAGACCTCCGTATCCGAGATAGAACCTCGTCAATTGCTTTCATTTGATCGATTGCGGAATG
>JALSHK010000505.1 GCA_026982275.1 Paracoccaceae bacterium
GATATTGCCTTTGAACGGGGCTGGTGGTTCCGGCTGCCGTCTCGTTACGGCCAGCCTTTCCAGCCAAAACGCCCCATGCAAGGGGCAAGGGGCGTTTCTAGAAGATATACCTGGCAATGTATAGCTTTGTTTTCGTGCGCTGTATCAAGGGGCTGACAGATGATGCCCCGACCCGGATTATATCCCGCACAAGGCCCCCTTCGGTTTTTGCGCTTATATTTGTTTGCTGGGCATGCGAACCACAAGCCCGTCCAGCGCTTCGGTCACCTTGATCTGGCAGGTAAGCCGCGAACTGCGCTCGTTTGGTTCAAAGGCAAAATCCAGCATATCGGATTCCATGTCGTCTTTGGCGGGCAGCTTATCCACCCATTCATCCACCACATAGACATGGCAGGTGGAACAGGCACAAGCCCCGCCACAATCCGCTTCGATCCCGGGGATGTCATTATCCCGCGCACCTTCCATAACCGTCAAGCCCGGCTCGACCTCCACCACATGCTCGGTGCCGCTATGTTCGATATAAGTTATTTTGGCCATATCTACCCTCTGGAACAGTATCTCGTAACGCTACCTAACCTCTCTTGCCCCATATTTCCAGAGGCGATCATGACGCGCGGCTTTCCTGTCAGGAAAATTCATATTTTATTCGTATTTCTTATGTATTTGTATCAAAATTTTCACATGGTTGAATTAACCATTGCCCGTGTTTTATCTAGATTTTTATCCAATGTTTTGGCAAATTTGGTTCACAAGCTCAGGTTCACCAAGAGGGAGCAAAAACATGGCACGCATAACCATCACTGCAAACGATACCGGTTTTTTCACCAATTCAGCCATTGGCACCCCGCTGGCCCCGAATGCTTTTCTGACCACCGGACTGAATACAAACGGCACGGTGATCAGCTTTGACAGCGAAAACTGGCAGACGCTGGAAAGCCTGCGTTATGACAGCCAGACCATTTCGGTGCAGGCGCAGGTCACCGAAATATTGGCACCAAAGCTTGGACAAACCACCAGCGTAACCGTTTCCTCGGTCAGCTTTATGCGGCTGGACGGGGCAGAGATGATCGTGTTTGGCACCATGGCGCTCGAGCCGGTCACGCTGGAAGCCACCTACCTTTCCTATGGCGCCGATGATATCCCGAGCTGGCAGTTTGATCTAGGCACCGCGCTGGAATCTCTGCTCAACACAGAGAATTTCCGGTTTGATGGCGGGGCGGGTAATGATATTTTCAATCCCCATCTGCAACAGCTTCCTTTTTATGGCAATGGCAAAATCTTTGGAATGGAAGGCGATGATGACCTGACCGGCACCGCCGGTTCCGACTATATCTCCGGCGGGGCGGGTAATGATATTTTGTATGACAATTACGGAACCAACGAGCTGCGCGGCGGCTTTGGCGATGATGTTATCACCGTAGGCAGCGGCTCCGGCGGCAGCATTCTGAATGGCGGTGAAGGCGATGATATCCTGACCTCGGGCCGGGGCAATGACACCCTGATTGGCGGTTCGGGCTATGATACCCTGATCGGCGGCATGGGCAATGACCTGCTATTTGGCAAAAAGGGCCGTGACACACTGGATGGTGGCGAGGGGGATGACCTTATTTTTGGCGGTGGCGGTTCGGATATCCTGACCGGCGGCGCTGGCGCAGACATTTTCGAATTTGCATTGGCAGATCTTGGCCGCGATCTGGTCACCGATTTCGAGGAGGGGGTGGATCTGATCAAAATCGAAGGCATAAGCAATCTTTCGCAAATCACTCTCAGCGATATAAACGGCGATATCTGGATCACAGCCGGGAACCTGAATGGCCAGATCATACTCGGCGGCATGGAATCCACGGCTCTGGACAGCTCCGATTTCCTCTTTATCTAAAGTTTTAGAAAAGGACTGCACAAAATTGGCTCAAGTTTCATCCCGAATTCTGGAAACTCTAGAATGACAGGCCAAACAGGGTAAGATCCAGATGCCGCAGAGTCGCCTCGATCAGCAGGCCGGAAAACAGGCCAAAAAGGTAGAATAGCGAGAGCTTGAAGAATTTCTTCTCGGCAAGATAACTATCGGCCTTGGCCTCTGATTCCGGGCGACGATATATCTGGATAGCACCTTTGACGAAGGCAAAATTCAGCCATAGCGCCAATGCCAGATAAAGCAGCCCCCCAATGGAGCTGAAGGCAATGCCCAGCGAGATCGGAGCCAGCAGCAGTGTATAGATCAATATCTGCTTGCGGGTAGCGGTGCGACCATGGGTGACCGTAAGCATCGGCACTTTGGCGCGCTCATAATCGCCATTCATGAATAGAGAAAGCGCCCAGAAATGCGGGGGGGTCCACATGAATACCAGCCCGAACATTGCGACGGCCTCAAAGCTGATGCCACCCGTGGCCGCGATCCAGCCGATCATCGGCGGGAAGGCTCCGGAGGCGCCGCCGATCACGATATTCCACGGGGTAGAACGCTTGAGCCACATGGTGTAGATCACAACGTAAAAGAAGATGGTGAAGGCAAGCATGCCGGCAGCGGCCCAATTGGCCACCAGCCCCAAAAGGCCCACAGAAGCCAGCGACAACGCAAAGCCGTAATTGCGCGCGGCTTTGGCCGAAACACGCCCCGCCGGAACCGGGCGGCTGGCCGTGCGGCGCATTAGTATATCGATATCCGCATCCCACCACATATTAAGCGCGCCAGAGGCACCGCCACCAATGGCAATCAAAAATATAGTGGCAATCGCATTTAGCGGGGCCATGCCGACAGGCGCAGCCAGCAAGCCGATTGCCGCCGTGAATACCACCAAAGACATAACACGCGGCTTTAGCAGGGCAAAATAATCGCCCAGCTTGGAGGGCCGGATCTCGCTTGTGATTGATGTATCAGACATGACGTTCCTCCAGGAAAAATTGGCGCGGCCAGAGGGCCAGCCGCGCCAAACCGTTTACATAGCCATGGCCATGCCCGGGGTGGACATCTGGCCCATCATGCCCATTTGCATGTGGTATGGCAGCATGCACATAAACATCCAGCTACCGGCTTCTGTAATTTCGACAACGATCTCGAAAGTGCCGCCGGGCAGCATTAGCGGCTTTTCAAACAATGCCTCATGCTCCAGCATGCTCCAGTCCGCGCGCGTCAGGCGATAGTTGGCTGCTGCCATCAAAGGCCCGCTCATAAACATGAACTCGTGCAGGATTTCCCCCTCATTGGCGATCACGAATTTGATGCGCTCTCCAACTTGCACTTCGATATTCATATCCGAGTAACCCCACTCGGTCATGGTCAGGTCGATGGTGCGGTCAAAATCACCTTCATCGGTGATCAACAGCCCGCCTTCACCCATCAACGCCCCCGCGCTTGGCGACATTTGCATATCCGCCATTTCGGCCGGTGCATCCGCGGCTGCCATATCCATGCCATCCATATTGCCGGCATTCATATCGGCGCTGCTCATGTCCATCACGCCATCGCCGTCCATGTCCATATCCAGCACAGCTTCGCTATTACCAGCCATATCCATGCCTTCCATCGCGTCCGCCGCCTCTGCGGTAGTCGACATATCCATGCCTTCCATCGCGTCCGCCGCCTCTGCGGTAGTCGACATATCCATGCCTTCCATCGCGTCCGCCGCTTCTGCGGTAGTCGACATATCCATGCCTTCCATCGAGCCGGCATTGCCACCGGACATATCCATCCCGCTCATGTCACCCATATTTTCAAGGGCGGCTTCAAGATAGATTTCATCCTCGGCCGGAACCTCGAAGGCACCGGCATCTTCGGCACTGTGATCATCCGGCAGGTTCCGGTTTTCTACCAGAAAGCCATCCTCGCGGAAACCTTCCAGCAAGCTTACCTCGGGCGGGAGCTGACGCTCCGGTCCCACCCCGGCCGTTACGAGATAAAAGGTGACTCCAACGCCAGCCAGCCCGACTATTCCAAAAAACTTCAGCATATCGGTTCTCCTTATTCTGCGGGTTGTGCAGCAGGCGCTGCTTTGAGGTCGTTAACGACAGGCCACGGATCGCCGGTCACTTCTTTACCCTTGCTGGCCGACCAGAACAGATTCACCAGGAAGAAAAGGAAGCCAAGTGCGATCATGTATCCGCCGATGGTGATGGATAGCTGCGCACTCGCCCAGCCCGGCATATCGATATAATCATATACCCAGCGCGGGAAGTAGAGATAACCCGCGACCCCCATGCCGGTGATCTTGATAAACAACCCGATCTGCCACAGCCAGAAATGCCAGTTCCCCAGCCTCTGGCTATACATCCGGCCCGTGAAATACGGGAACAGGAAATATACGCCGGCAAAGGCCATTTGCCCCGAGAAGCCAAAGAACATGGCGTGGAAGTGGGCCGGTATCCAGTAGGTATTGTGGATAAAGTCACTATCCGGCGCAATTTGTGCGTTCAGGAAAGCGGTCGCCCCGCCGTAGACAATGAAAGCAATCGAAAACACCATAAATTTGAACGGTATCGCCTTTCGCGCTGAATCCGGTATCGGTCCCATAAAGAGCGATGATATCCAGTTAAACACGTGTAGCACCGAGGGGATAAACACCAGCATCGTCAGGATTTGGATAAATCGCTGGTAATCCCCCGAAACAGAATACAGCGGCTGGAAGTGGTGCGGGCCAATAGGCATCGCCCCTGCGGAAAGCAGGACAAATGCGGCAACACCGGACCAGTAGCTCCACATCGGGCGGCCCAGAAAGCGCGGCATGATCGTATAGATGATCGCAATGGCCGGCACAAATGGCAGGTAAACAGCCGGATGGCCATAGGTCCAGAATACATAAAGGAAGAACTGCACCGATCCCCCGCGCGATGGATCAAACCATGCGATATCTGTCCATTGCCCCCAATCCGAAAGCAAGCCATAGCCAACAAAAGCCAACGGGAATACCGAGATCATGAAGAGCAGACCGATCGTGCCCGCAGCCCAGCCCATGAGCGGGGTGTTTTTCAAACCACCCTTGCCCGAGATCGCATTGCGAAACAGAACCGCACCCGCGAGAAACTCGGATATGGCAACAAGAATGATCGCCACATGGCCCATCCAGATAAGATCATTACCCGTGCGCAAAGACATTGGCGCATAGGCTGTCCAGGTGAAATCGGGCCGACCAATGACAAGCAGCACCGCTGCCACAATCAATATCCAGTAGCTGGCTTGCGCCGCACCGGACCAGAGCAGGCGGTCATTGCCCATGATTTTCGGCAGGATGTAATAATTGACCGAAACCACAAGCGGGATCAGAAAGCCAAAAACCATAACCATGCCGTGCAGGGTCATCAGCGTCATATATACGCGAGCGCCCAAAATCTGCACATCAGGGATCGCCAGCTCTGTGCGGAAGATGATGGCGAACATACCACCAAGCGCCAGCATGATAAACGCGGTAAATATCCCCTTCAGGGCGATATGCCGATAGTCATTCGAAAATAGAATCTGTTTGACCGTAAGGCCTTTCAGCAGATTCTCCGGTTCCCAATGGACCTTGTGGCCCATTTTAGGATCATCCATTTCCATCGTAGCCATTTTAGTGGTCCTCCCCGTCATTTTCTTCGGCACCGGCATCGGCGGCTTCTACCACCAACCACGCTTTCATTTGCGTATGGCCAACGCCGCAATAGTTTACACATTGAATAAGATAGTTACCCGGCTCGTCCGGTGCCCGTATCCAAAGCTCGCGCTTCTCGTCGGGGTCGATTTCTGCGGTAATCTGCGCCACCGGTATATTGAACCCGTGGATTACATCATTGCTCAATACCCGCAACAGAACCGTTTCGCCGGTCTTGACCACCAAAGCATTCCGGCTTAGCTCGTCTTCTTCATTGATAAATCCAAAGCCCCACTGGAACGCGATGACAGTGATTACACGATCAAAGGCATCTTCGCCCTCGCCCTCGTAATTCCCCGAAACCGAGCGCTCCTCTGCGTTCAGATTAGCCTGATAGGCGGTATAGGTTTTGGTCGAAGAAAGGTCTCCGAACCACGCCAGCACCAGCATAATGCCGATGAACACGAATTCCACCGCATATGATGGTCTCCAGCGTCGTTTCATCATCATTGCCGCAAGTAACATGACCATACCCAGCACCGTAAATGATGCAGTTATGGCCATCATAAGGGCTTGCGGCCCCCAGATTCCTAAAGCGTTTTCCATGTTGTGGTCCTCTCGTTATTTTCACGATATTTATCGGTGGCAGTATTTGCCTTGCTTTTCGTGTCCGTTTCCTCTTTTTCGGGTTTTGCCTGCGCTTGCATCGAGTGCGGCAGCCTTATTTCAAGACATAAACCACCTGAAAGCTGGTTGCGCATCAGAACATCGCCACCATGTGCGCGCAAAATTGTCCGCGCAACACTCAGCCCGAGACCGGTGCCTCCCGTTTCGCGATTACGCGAATCCTCCAGCCGCACAAACGGCTGGAAAACATCTTCAAGCCGGGATTCCGGAATGCCCGGCCCCTTGTCTTCGATCAATATCCGGATCGCATCCGGATCATCGACCATCGATACTTTGGCAGACTTGCCGTATTTTACCGCATTATCCACCAGATTCCCGATCGCGCGCCGCAAGGCCACCGGTCGACAATCCACCAATATCCAGCGCGGAATTTCCATCAGCATCACATCATGCCCGTCATCGGAAAAATCATCGCAGACCCGGGTGATCAGCGAGCCAAGATCCACCGTCGAAGCCGGTTCACTCGCAGAATCATCCCGGATAAAGGCCAGGGTGGAGCTGACCATATGCTGCATATCATCCAGATCGCGCAGCATTTTCCGGCTTAGCTCCGGATCATCGACAAACTCGGCCCGCAAGCGAAGGCGGGTGATCGGTGTGCCCAGATCATGCGCAATTGCCCCCAACATCTGGGTTCGATCCTCGACATAGTTGCGAATGCGGTTTTGCATGACATTAAATGCATGCGCGGTGCGACGCACCTCCTCAGGCCCGGTTTCGGGGATTGCCGGTGCCTGCACATCGGTGCCCAGTTTTTCCGCCGCATTGGAAAGCTGCTTTAGCGGGGCCGTCATCCGCCGCACCAGCAGACCCGAAATAACCCCCACCGCAATCAGCATGACCGCCATGGACAGCCCGAGCCGCGCCGAGAAAAACGGCGGTGGCGAAATAATCGCCGCCGCCATATTCAACCATTGCCCCGAGCCAAGCCGCATGGAAACCAGAACCATCTCGTCAGAAAATTCGCTAGACATCTTTGCCAGGCTGGTCCGCATTTCTGTATATTTTTCGTCTATGTCCTCGCGGGTAATATAGGCAATGCGATAGCGATCCAGATCCTCACTATCAACATGGCTCGCCAATTCCCGCTGCAATGTGGCTTCGCGCCAACCAGAACCGGCATTTTCGGGAACCAGAGGCATGG
>JALSHK010000506.1 GCA_026982275.1 Paracoccaceae bacterium
GCGGAAATTCGGGATTTTGCCGAGGCAGAAAACCTCAAGCTTGGCAAGGTCGCACAACCGCTTCGCGCCGCGCTTACTGGGCGCGGGGTTTCGCCCAGTGTTTTTGACATGATGGTCATTCTGGGCAAGTCGGAAACTTTGGCTAGGCTGGAGGATGTTTCTACCTGAGCGGCACACGGGTGCGCTCAACGGCTGGAATTTGATTAATAGCTGCCTTTTGGCGGCGCATCGAGAAAGAGGATACATGACAAACGCGACCCTGAAATTTGGTGATAAAGAGCTTGAACTACCAATGATGAGCCCTACCGTTGGCCCGGATGTTATCGATATCCAAAAGCTGTATGCCCAGGGCGGGGTTTTCACTTATGATCCGGGTTTCACTTCTACAGCGTCATGCCAATCCAACATTACCTTCATTGACGGCAATAAGGGCGAGCTGCTTTACCGTGGCTATCCAATCGATCAGCTCGCTGAAAAATCCCATTTTCTCGAAGTTTGCTACCTGCTGCTTTACGGAGAGCTGCCAACCTCCGAACAGTTGAGCGATTTTGTGCCGCGCGTCACCCGCCACACCATGCTGCACGAGCAAATGGCCTATTTCTACCGCGGGTTCCGGCGCGATGCTCCGCCAATGGCAGTGGTCTGCGGCGTTATGGGCGCGCTTTCCAGCTTTTATCACGACAGCACCGATATCACCGACCCCGAGCAGCGCGAGATCGCATCCATCCGGATGATTGCCAAGATCCCGACCATCACCGCATGGGCCTATAAATACTCCATCGGGCAGCCGTTTGTATATCCCAAAAACGAGCTGGATTACACTTCGAACTTCCTGCACATGTGCTTTTCGGTTCCGGCTGAAAAATATGTAGTTGATCCGATTCTAAGCCGCGCGATGGACCGTATTTTCACCCTGCACGCGGATCACGAGCAAAACGCCTCCACCAGCACCGTGCGCCTGGCCGGCTCTTCAGGGGCCAATCCGTTTGCCTGTATTGCGGCGGGTGTGGCTTGTCTTTGGGGTCCGGCACATGGCGGGGCCAATGAGGCCGCGCTCAATATGCTGCGCGAAATCGGCACTGTGGACCGCATCCCCGAATATATCGCCCGCGCCAAGGATAAATCCGATCCGTTCCGCCTGATGGGCTTTGGCCACCGCGTGTATAAAAACTTTGACCCCCGCGCCAAGGTAATGAAAGAGAGCGCCGACGAGGTGCTTGGCCTGATGGGGATCGAGAACAATCCAACCCTGCAAGTGGCCAAAGAGCTGGAGCGGATCGCGTTGAGCGACCCCTATTTCATTGAGAAAAAGCTCTATCCGAATGTGGATTTCTATTCCGGCATTATCCTTGATGCCATGGGCTTCCCGTCTTCGATGTTTACCCCGATCTTTGCCTTGGCCCGCACTGTGGGCTGGATCGCGCAGTGGAAAGAGATGATCTCGGACCCGACCCAGAAAATCGGACGGCCACGCCAACTTTATACCGGCGCAACCTTCCGTGATTACGTGGATGTGGAAAAGCGTTGAGCAAAAGCCTGAAACGGGTGGAGGCCGAGGCGAAAGCGCTCGGCCTTTCCATCAAGATCATCCGGGAAGATGTGCAAACCACCACCGCGCAAATGGCGGCAGATGCACGCGGCTGCGGCGTTGATCAGATCGTAAAATCTATTTTGTTTCGCGAAGCAGGCTCCGAGCGGCATGTGCTTTTTCTCACGGCGGGCGGCAATCGGGTGTCGCAAGCCAAGGCTGAAGCCGCCTGCGGACATGGGCTGTCGCGCGCCGATGCGGCCAGTATTCGCGCCTATACCGGCTTTGCAATTGGCGGCGTTTCTCCGCTCGGGCATCTAAATCCGGTAGTGAAATTCATGGATCCGCGCTTAATGCAATTCGAAATCATCTGGGCGGCCGCCGGCACACCACAGCATGTATTCGCCATCAATCCGGCCCTGTTAGCCGAAAAAGCCGCAGCTCATATCATTGATTTCACTGAATAATTGATAAAACAGAGCGCGCCGCCCGCAATCCGGGATCTTCTCCGCCTTTCCCCAGCGCAAGCATGGCCCGCTGCCCGGTTTTGATCTGCTCGGCTCGCGCTACCGGATCATCCAACAAGCCTTGCACGGCTCCCGACAGGTTTTCCACCGTGCAATCCCTCGGCTCGAATTCAGGCACGGCCTTGGTTTCAGTTAGTAGATTTACCAGCGTAAACGAAGGTGCCAGCATCGCGCGCCGCATAATGGCGGCGGTCAGCCAATTTGTTTTATATCCGATCACCATGGGCGTGCCCACAGCCGCCAGCTCGATCGAAACCGTTCCTGATGCCGCCAGCGCTAAATCTGACGCTGCAAACACAGCGGTTTTGCGGCCGGATTCTGGCAAAACCAGCTCCGCCTTCAGGCCTGATTCAGCCAGGATTTGCGTAAGAGGCGCGACCAAATGCTCTCCGGCAACAGGAATTGTAAACCGATAGCCTTTCAGCTGCCTGGCGACAGCAAAGAAAACCGGAGCCAGGCGGGTAATCTCTCCCATCCGAGAGCCGGGCAGCAGGGTAATCAACGGCCCCTTCTCCTGTAATTTCGCAATGACATCCACATCCGGCGGTGCCTCGGCCACCACCGGATGGCCGACAAAATCGCAGCTCATGCCTGCCGCCTGCATATAGGGCGGCTCAAAGGGCAACAACGCCAGAACATGATCCACATGCCTCGCCATCTTTGCTGCCCGCCCCGGCTTCCAGGCCCATACCGAAGGCGCGACATAGTGAATGATCTTGCCACGAAATTCCCCCCGCACCCGCTGCGCCAACCGCAAGCAAAACCCCGGACTATCAATGGTGATTAGCGCGTCAGGCTTCTTGCCAAGCAGGTCCTCTGTCGTCTCTTTCAGTCGTCGTTTCAGGTGCCTGTATTTGGGTAGCACCTCCAGCAAGCCAAAGATCGCCAGCTCGTTCATATCAAACAGACTCTCCAGACCTTCGGCCTGCATCAATGGTCCGCCTACACCGAAAAACTCTATTTTTCCAGCGTGTAAAGCCTTTAGCCCTTGCATCAAAGCCGCACCAAGACGATCCCCCGATGCCTCGCCCGCAACCAGATAAAGCCTTAGATTACCCATAAAAACAACCCGAGCTCGTCAGCGCGGGCCACGGTTTCATCCTGGCCCAACACCAGCGTTGTTCCCGCCCGCACAACCACCCCGGAAAGACCGGCTTTGCAAGCTGCGCTAAAGGTGTCCGGACCAATCGCGGGCATATCCAGTCGCATATCCTGACCCGGCTTTGGCTGCTTGACCAACACGCCCTTGCTACCGTTTTTATCTGGCAAGCGCACAGCGTTTTGCGCCACAAAACGCAGCATGGCATCCGTGCCCTGAATGCTTTCCAACCCAAGGCAAATTCCTTGTGCCACCACGGCCCCCTGGCCCACATCCACCGCCCCGAGCGCCTGAATAATAACATCGGCGCGGGCTGCGTCTTGCCGGTCTTCCTCGCTTGGCTGTCGCTTTGTCGGAATACCCTGTTTGGCCAGCAATGAGGGCAAGGCTTCATGCACCCCGATCACCCTGAAGCTTTCGGCCTCAAACAACGCAGCTACAATGCCGAGTGTAGAGCCATCTCCAGCCTTCATTGCCTTCATAATCACCGGAGCAAGGCGCAGCCCCGTTGCGTCAAGACGCAAAGGGTTCAGCCGGGGTCGAACCATGCCCCCGCCCATCGTTATGGTTTGAACCCCGGCTTTTCTTAATTGCTTGAAAAGCTTTCCAGGTTTTTCAAACGTAGCTTCAAGCACAGGATGGCCGGCCGACCATTCCAGTTCCATCCCCTGAAATCGAACCACAATATACTTGCAACCCTGTGCTTTGCAATTCTCGGCCAGCAGTTTTGGCAAAACCCCGCTACCGGCAATAATCCCCAAACCGTCCATTATCAGGCTTTCGGAACACAGAACGAGCGCCCGGAATCAGCAAGGATAAATTCCAGAATTTGCAACACCCTCGCCCCGTTTTCCTGCTTTAGCAAAGTTTCGGCCTGCACCCGAAGCGGCTGGTCGGCCTCAAAAATCCTGCGAAATGCAGCGCGAATTTCAGAGATCTCGGCCCGAGAAACTCCGCGCCGCTTTAAGCCAACCAGATTCAGCCCCGCAAGCTTTGGCCGCTCACCAATAACCGAACCATAGGGGATAACATCGGCAACCACCATCGCCAATGCACCGATAATAGCGCCTTCGCCAATGCGGACATATTGATGAATACCCGCAAGCCCACCGATAATCGCACCCTCTCCGATCAAAACATGCCCGGCAAGGGATGCATGATTGGCCATCACCACACGATTTCCAACCGTGCAATCATGCCCGACATGGGTGCCAAGCATAAACAGGCAATCATTGCCAATTCTGGTAAGCCCGCCCCCCCCGGCTGTGCCCGGATTAATGGAAACACTTTCCCGGATCATGTTGCGGGCACCAATTTCAAGCCGTGTTTCCTCACCGGCATATTTCAAATCTTGCGGCTGGGAACCAATGCTGGCAAATGGCCAAATCTCGGTTTGCTCCCCAATGGTTGTATGTCCGGATATTACTACATGGCTATGCAAATGAACGCCCGCTTTCAGGCGCACATTTTTCCCGATATGGCAAAACGGTCCGATACGGCACCCTGCCGCAACGGCTGCCCCCTTTTCCACGATTGCGCTGGGGTGAATGCTCATTCGGCTTCGGGGGTAACGATCATTGCGGTGAATTCGGATTCAGCCACCAGCTTACCATCTACTTTTGCTTTTCCAGCGAATTTCCAAACATTTCCGCGCTTTCGCACAAGATCGACATGTAGCTCGACCTGATCCCCCGGCTCTACAAGCTTGCGAAATTTGGTGGCGTCAAGGGACATAAAGTATACCAGCGGATTTTTTCCGCCAAGGCCGAGAGTTTCGACCACAAGCGCCGCTGCGGTCTGCGCCATGGCTTCAACAATCAACACCCCCGGAAAAACCGGCTTGCCCGGAAAATGGCCCTGAAATACAGGCTCGGCCGCAGATACGTTTTTTATGCCAACAGCACTTTGCCCAAGCACAACATCACGCATTTTTTCAATATATAGAAATGGATAGCGATGCGGCAGCAAATCCATAATTTTGTTGATATCGAATTTCAACATCTCCGGCGGTGTCTCACTCATTTTCTTGTCCTAACGATTCTAACATGCCCGGATCTTCCTTATAGGTTATATCCAGCAATTCTATTGCCTCACTTGTAATATCCAGATTGCGATCGAACAAGAGCACAGATCTCTGATCTATGATCGCCGAAGCGCTATATTTCTGCATCAACCTTGCCAGAACCGGCACCACCGCCTTGAAAAACGTGCGGCGCCGCGCTTCGATATTTGCAATCAGATTGTTATCATTGGCCTCCTGCTCGGCCCGCGCGGCGATAACCTTCTGGTCAAAAGCATCGGCCAATTCCCGGAATTCATCCGGAGGCAGTGTATCTCTGCGTAAAGTAAGGTCCTTTTCCTCCGCCTCGAAAGCGGCTCCAATGCGCTGTCCTTCGGCTATCAAAGCTTCCTGCTCCTGCTGCTCCAGCGCGAGAATATCCTTGCCCAATTCAGAATTGGCGAATAACGCATCCTGATTGATGATCAATATATTGGTTGCACCATAAGTGGGAAACGTTTGACCATAGGTCGGACCAGCCACGAATACCAACCATAATATGGCTAGAATTCTTTTCATAGCCGCCAAGCCGACCATCAGAACGAAGTTTTGACCGAAACATTGAAGTTTTGTGTCGAATCACCAGCAACCGTGAGAAAGGGATTGGACCAGTTAAACACCAAAGGTCCGATCGGGGTGTCCCAATAGATCGCGAATCCTGCAGAGGCCCGAAGCTGTGCGCTGGCATCGATCGGCAGCCCGTTTGACCCTATCGGAGCGCCATCCATCCCCCATACCGAGCCGGCATCCACAAACAACCCGCCCCGAATACCCAGCTCGGAAGGCAAGCCGATCGGGAAGGTTGTATCCAGCCTTGCAACCGCATAATAATTTCCGCCCAGCGCGTCATTGGTTACCGGCACCTGATTATCCCGTGGCCCGATCCCTCCTACGTTAAACCCGCGAAACGTGCTTCCACCGAGGAAAAACCGGTCGGTAATACGCGAGGACGTGCCGCCCATGGAATAGAGGGCACCACCTTCTATATCGAGCGAGAAAACCAGTGCCTCGTCAAAAAGGTTGAAATAACCCTTTGCCCGTGCCGTGGCTTTAGCATAGTTTGCCGTTCCACCAAGACCGGCATATTCGGCACCAAAGCGCAATATATATCCCGAGGTGGGATCGGTTTGCGAGTTCCGCTTGTCCAGGCTTAGCTCCGCCCGCAAGGCCGAGCGCACTTGCGTGCCCACATCTCCGGCGATTACCGGTGATACATTTACCCCGGGATCTCGGATTTCTTCGGAAATGATGTCATAAATCAACGAAACATTTGCGCTGTCGCTCACCGGAAAGGAAAGCGAGGGGCTGAAGCCGAATACCGTGGTTTGGAAAGAGGACTCGGAGCGGTCATTCTGGCGGTAGAAAACATCAAAACCGGCAGCGAGATCCCGATCCCAGAGATAGGGCTCTGTAAAACCGAAACTGGCGATTTTGGATGTTTGGCCATAGCTCAACTCAAGCGCGAAGCGCTGCCCCCGCCCGAGGAAGTTGCTCTCGGTTACGCTGAATTGGCCGGAGAAGCCGGCATCGGTAGAGTAGCCGGCACCAAAATTGAAGGAGCCGGTGGATTGGTCAACAACGTCCACTTCAAGGATCACGTTTTCATCGGTCGATCCGGGCCGTGCATTGACCGAAAGCTGCGAAAAAAACCGCAAGCCCCGCAACGCATTTTCAGCCTGTTGCAATTTGCGCGGATTAAAGGCATCGCCCTCGGCCATATCGAATTCGCGCCGTATCACCCGGTCCAGCGTTTGGGAATTGCCGCGAATATCGATCCGCTCGACATAAACCCGATTGCCGTTTACCAGATCAAAGTTGATATCGATTGTACCATCGGCCTCGTTTTTGGTGACACGCGGAATAGCGCGCAAAAACGGCAGCCCGCGCCGCGTGGCCTCGGCCTCGATAGCCTCCACCACGGCTTCAACTTTTGAAGCCTTGTAGCTCCGGCCGGGGCGCAGGCGAAGATACCGTTCGAAATCGGCAGCATTCACGCCTGCCAGGCTGGTCGATACCGAAGCCTGACCAAAATCGAACGATGCCCCTTCCCGCACGCTATAGGTTAAAAAGAACCCGCTACGGTCCAGTGCAAATTCCGAAAGGCTTGCGGTGACCTCGACATCGGGAAAACCGCGTTCGCGATAGAATTCCAGCAGC
>JALSHK010000507.1 GCA_026982275.1 Paracoccaceae bacterium
AAGGCTCGGCCCAATTAACAAAACGCGGCTTTCCCGCCCCTCGCAGGCCGAGGCCAGCACCTCCAGCGGGCCGACGAAATCCATCTCCTCAACCCCGTCAAATATCAATATTCCGATTTGCATAATACCCTCATAACAGCATCAGGGCCGCCAGCCCGAGGAAGGAGAAAAACCCGACAATATCCGTGACCGTGGTCACAAACGCCCCCGAGGCCAGCGCCGGATCCGCGCCGAGCTTGTCCAGCGTGATCGGCACCAATATCCCCGCCATGCCCGCCACCAGCAAATTCGCCACCATCGCCAGCCCCAGCACCACGCCCAGCATCGGATCACCAAACCACACCACGCCGACAATGCCGATAATCACCGCAAATACCACACCATTCATCAGCCCCACCAGGGTTTCGCGCAGCACGATGCGCAGGGCGTTGGAGGGGGTCAGATCCCGCGTGGCAATCGCGCGCACCGCCACGGTCAGGGTCTGGGTGGCGGCATTGCCCCCCATCGAGGCCACGATCGGCAAAAGCACCGCCAGCGCCACGATCGCCTCGATCACATCGGTGAATTGCGAGATCACGATCGAGGCCAGAATAGAGGTTGCCAGATTAACCGCCAACCACGGAAACCGCGCCTTGGTGATGCGCCAGACCTTGTCCGTCAGGTCCTCGTCCCCTACACCCGCAAGGCGGTTCATGTCTTCCTCCACCTCGTCTTCCAGCACCTCCATGGCGTCATCGATCGTGATCACCCCGACCAGACGCCCCGCATGATCCACCACCGGCGCGCTGACCATATGATACTGGTTAAAAGCATAAGCCACATCCTCGATATCCTGATCCACAGGGATGGTGCGGAAATCCTTTTCCATCAGCTCGGCAATCGGAACCTCGCGCGCCGCCCCCATGATGGTAGCCAGCCGCACCTCGCCCACGGGGCGCATCATCGGATCCACCACGATCACATCATAAAAGCTCTCGGGCAAATGATCGGCCTCGCGCATATAATCGATGATATCGCCGACGGTCCAATGCGCGGGGGCCACTACCACCTCGCGCTGCATCAGGCGGCCCGCGCTATCCTCGCCATAGGTCAGCGCCTGCTCGACGGCCACACGGTCGGCGTCATCCAGCCTTTCCAGCAGCTTTTCCTGCTGCGGCTCGTCCAGATCCTCCACCAGATAGACCACATCATCGGTATCCAGATCCCGCACTGCCTCGGCCAATACATCGTCCGGCAGATCGCGCATCACCTCGTCGCGCAGCCCCTCCTCCAGCTCCGAAAGCACCTCGCCATCGATCTCTTTGCCCCAAAGGGCCAGCAAGGACTCGCGCTCGGAAGGGCTGATCTGCTCCAGAATATCGGCAATATCGGCCTCGTGCAGCGGCTCCAGCAGGCCAAGCAGCTGCTGCTGCGAGCCTTGCTTCACCACCTCCAGCACGGCCTCCACCAGAGACACATTCAGGCCGTAATCTTCCTCGGCGGGGAAATCATGGGAATTATCGGTCATGCTGCACCCCTTTTCTTTGGCTGCAATCTAGCGCAATCCGATTGCAATTGCACCGGCTATTTGAAACAAGGGACGAAACAACGGGGCGCATCATGTCACAGCTAATTCTCGGCCAGACCTTCAGCTTCACCGGCAATCCATGGCATATGCCAGCCGGGGAAGCCGTGCGCCATATCCGGCGCGGCGCGGTGCTGGTCGCGGACGGAAAGATCATCGCCGTGGATGAGGCCGACACGCTGATAGCCGCGCATCCGGCCGCGAAAATCACGGATCACGGCGAGGGCCTGATCATGGCGGGCTTTGTTGACAGCCACGCGCATTTCCCGCAAACCGCGATCATCGCCAGCTGGGGCAAGCGGCTGATTGACTGGCTTAACACCTATACCTTCCCCGAAGAAAGCCGCTTTAGCGACCCCGATTATGCGGCGCAGGTGGCCAATACCTATCTGGATCTGAATCTGGGCAACGGCATTACCACCGCCTCTGCCTTTTGCACCATTCACCCCGCCAGCGTGGATGCCTATTTCAGCGCAGCCCAAGCGCGCGGATTGCGGATGCTGGGCGGCAAGGTGATGATGGACCGCAACGCGCCGGATAATCTGCGCGATACAGCAAAAAGCGGCTATGATGACAGCAAGGCCCTGCTGCAAAAATGGCACGGGGTGGAGCGGCTTTCCTATGTGATCACCCCGCGCTTTGCCCCGACCTCGACCCCCGAACAGCTGGAAGCCACCGGCGCGCTCTGGGCCGAACACCCCGACACCCTGATGCAAACCCACCTTTCCGAGCAGCATGAAGAGCTGGCATGGGTGAAGGAGCTGTTCCCCGAACACAGCGATTATCTGGCGGTATATGAGCATTTCGGCCTGCTGGGGCCGGGGGCCATCATGGGGCATTCGATCTATCTGGCGGATCGCGAATGGGATGCGATCCGCGATGCGGGCGCCAGCATCGCCCATTGCCCGACCTCGAATGCCTTTATCGGCTCGGGGCTGTTTCATGCCGTGCGCGCCCATGCGCTGGGTATTCGCACCGGGCTGGCCACGGATGTGGGCGGCGGCTCCAGTTTTTCCATGCTGCGCACCATGGCCAGCGCTTATGAAATCGGCCAATTACGCAATGATGCCCTGCACCCTGCGCAATTGCTTTATATGGCCACGGCTGGCAGCGCCCAGGCTTTGCATCTGGAAGATAAAATCGGCAATCTGGAGGCCGGAAAAGAGGCCGATATCGTGGTGCTGGACCTCGCTTCCACGCCTGTGATCCGGCAAACCGCCGCCCGCGCGGATAATCTGTGGGAGGCACTATTTCCCACCCTGATGCTGGGCGATGACCGCGCGATCAAGGCGGTTTATATTGCCGGAAAACGACATTCCGGATAGATAACGCGACGCGTCCCGTCCCATTTGACACAAATTAGTTGCAAAACCAACCAATCTCTGGCCACATTCCCTTATGCGCCGTCCAGAGCGCAGCTAACCAACGAGGGACAAAATGTCAGACACAAGCACCGGCAAATACGCCGATCCGAATATCACACCCCCCCTGCATCAGGCGGTGCCACTGGGGCTTCAGCATGTATTGGCAATGTTCGCCTCCAATGTCACCCCGTCGATCATTATCGCGGGCGCGGCGGGCTTTGCCTTTGGGGGCGCCGACATGACCTATCTTGTGCAAATGGCGATGCTGTTTGCCGGTGTGGCCACGCTATTTCAAACCATAGGCTTTGGCCCGGTCGGGGCGCGCCTGCCGATCATGCAAGGCACCAGCTTTGCTTTTGTAACGGTGATGATCATCGTGGTGAATACCTATGGCATGGATGCGCTGATGGGCGCGATTATCGTGGCGGGCTTTTTCCACTTCAGCCTCGGGCTGTTTATCGGGCGGATCCGGTTTTTGTTTCCGCCTATCGTCATCGGCCTTGTTATCCTCACCATCGGTCTGAATCTGATCTCGGTGGGCATTAAATACGCAGCCGGTGGCGCGGCCAGCTTTCAGATGGAGGCCGAAAGCTTTGGCTCTCTGGCCCATTGGGGCCCCGCGCTTGTGGTAATATTGGTGGCGCTCGGCTTCAAATTCTGGACCAGAGGCACACTATCCGCTTCGGCAATTCTGATCGGTCTGCTTGCGGGCTATGTGGTGGCTTTGGCCACCGGTCTTGTAAGCTTTGGCGGCGAGCGCGGGGTTTTGGCCAAAATCGACGGGGCCTCGGCCCTGGCCCTGCCGCAATTCATGCCTTATGGCATCAGCTTTGAATTTGGTGCCATTGTGCCGGTGGCGCTGATTGCCATTGTATCGGCAATTGAAACCGTAGGCGATGCCAATGCCACCACCAAAGGCGGGGCCGGGCGCGAAGCTACCGATAAAGAAATCGCCGGCGCCACCTTTGCTGACGGTCTTGGCTCGGGCATTGCGGCCCTGTTTGGCGGCCTGCCCAATACATCCTTCAGCCAGAATGCGGGCATTGTGGCCATGACAGGCGTGATGAGCCGGCATGTGGTTACCATCTCGGCGCTGTTTCTGATCGCGGCGGGGCTGTCGCCCAAAGTGGCAGCGGTGTTTTCTTCCATGCCGCTTCCGGTGCTTGGCGGCGGGGTGATTGTGATGTTTGGCATGGTGGCCGCAGCGGGGCTGAATATGCTGGCCGAGGTCAATATGAACCGGCGCAATATGATTATCATGGCGGTTTCGCTCTCGGTGGGGCTTGGCCTTGCGCAGGTGCCCACAGCGGTGCAATACCTGCCTGGCGTGCTGAATACCATGGCGGTTTCGGGCCTGCTGCCGGTGGCGCTGATTGCGATTATTCTCAATCTGGTATTACCGCAAGAAGACTAGAGCAAACCACTTCAGCGCTTTTTACATGAAAATACCAAACAATACCGGGGGCCATGTGGCCCCCGATTCATTCCGGAACAGGCATCGGACTATCCCGCCAATCCGAGCGCCAGCGCCCGCGCGCGCTCAGCCAGCACCGGCATATCAAGCCGCGCGATTTGCCCTTCCCGCACCACAGCGCGACCTTCCACATAAAGATCGCGCACCCGCTGCGGGCCACACAGCACCAGCGCCGCCACAGCATCCCACGCGCCGGCATTGGCCAGCCCTCGCATATCCCACAGCGCAAAATCGGCGCGCTTGCCAACCTCCAGCGCACCCAGATCAGGCCGCCCCAGCACCTGCGCGCCGCCCAGCGTCGCCACCTCCAGCGCCTCGCGGGCCGAAAATGCATCCGCCCCGTTTTGCACCCGTTGCAGCAGCATGGCCTGGCGCGCCTCGCCAACCAGATCCCCCGCATCATTGCTGGCCGAGCCA
The DNA here is from genome assembly GCA_026982275.1 of Paracoccaceae bacterium. Classification (GTDB taxonomy): domain Bacteria; phylum Pseudomonadota; class Alphaproteobacteria; order Rhodobacterales; family Rhodobacteraceae; genus UBA3077. Next base: position 4,820 of record JALSHK010000507.1, read on the forward strand.
TCCACCCCGAGGCCCACCTTAACCCCCGCATCGCGCATCTGGCGCACCGGCGCGATGCCCGAGCCAAGGCGGCAGTTGGAACAAGGACAATGGGCCACGCCCGTGCCGGTGGCGGCAAAAAGATCAATCTCGTTTACATCCAGTTTCACGCAATGCGCGTGCCACACATCCTCGCCCACCCAGCCGAGATCGCGGGCATATTCGCCGGGGCGACAGCCGAATTTTTCAAGGCTATAGGCGATATCCTCGTCGTTTTCCGCCAGATGCGTATGCAACATCACGCCCTTGTCCCGCGCCAGTATCGCGCTATCGCGCATCAGCTCGCGGCTCACGGAAAAGGGCGAGCAAGGTGCCAGCCCGATACGCAGCATCGAGCCATCGCGCCCGTCATGCCACGCATCGATCAGCCGGATACTGTCTTCCAGAATATCCGCCTCGCGCTCCACAAGGCTATCGGGGGGCAAGCCGCCATCGCTTTCGCCAATGCTCATGGAGCCGCGCGTGGGATGAAAACGCATAGCAAGGCTTTGGGCCGCCTCGATGGTATCCTCCAGCCGCACCCCGTCGGGGTAAAGATATAGGTGGTCCGAAGACAGGGTGCAGCCCGAAAGCGCCAGCTCCGCCAGCCCGATCTGGGCCGAGATTTTCATATGCCCGGGCCGCATTCTGGCCCAGATCGGATAGAGCGTTTTCAGCCAGCCAAACAGCAGCGCATCCTGCCCGCCCGGCACCACGCGGGTGAGGCTCTGGTATAGATGGTGGTGGGTGTTGACCAGGCCGGGGGTGACCACACAGCCCGAAGCATCCAGCACCTCGTCGGCGGGCATTTCCGGCCCGACCGAGGCGATGATGCCGTTTTCCACCAGCAGGCAGCCGCCTTTCAACTCGCGCCGGTCGCCATCCATCGTCACCAGCACATCGGCGTTTTTGACCAGCAGGCTCATTCGCTTGGCGCGCCCGCCCGCAGCCAGGAGCCAAGCATCACCCGCTCTTCCTCTGTCATCTCGGTGATATTGCCCAGAGGCATGGTATTGGAAAGCACCGATTGCGCGATGATCTTGCTGGAATGGGCGCGGATTTGCTGCAGCGTGTCAAAGGCGATCCCGGCAGGCGGCGCATCAAACATTTCCGAACTGGGGGTGGCCGCATGGCAACTGGCGCAGCGCAGGGCAACGATCTCCATCGCTGCCGTCGAATCGAATTCCACGGTTTTCTGATCGGGCCGCCACATGGAAAAGGCAATCAGCCCGATCGCGATTGCCGCCACCAGCGGCCATTGCCATTGCACGGCAAAGCCATGGGTTCCGGCCTCGTGGCGATTATAGAATATCCGCACCACCGCGCCGATAATCAGCACCATTGCCACCATCACCCACGAATACGGATGGGAATAAAGCATCGGATAGTGATTGGAAATCATCATCAGAATCACCGGCAGGGTGAGGTAATTGTTATGGGTAGAGCGCAGCTTGGCGATCTCGCCGTATTTGGCATCAGGGGTGCGCCCCGCCTTCAGGTCCGCCACCACGATTTTGGTGTTGGGGATGATGACAAAAAACACATTCCCCGTCATCATCGTGGCAATGATTGCGCCGGTATGCAGCCATGCCGCCCGCGCCGAAAACATCTGGCTAAAGCCCCAGCTCGCAGCCACAATCGCAATGAACAGGATCGCAAACAGCAGCGTGGGCCATTTACGCAGGAAAGATTTGCACAGCTTGTCATAGAAAAACCATGCCCCGATCAGCGACACGATCGAGAGCGCGATCGCTTGGCCCTCGTTCATATCGGCGACCGCGCGGTCGATCAGCAGCCCGTTAGCCCCCCAATAATAGGTGGCTGTAAGCATGGCGAATCCGGTGATCCACGTGGCATAGCTCTCCCATTTGAACCATTTCAGCGATTCGGGCATCTGATCGGGGGCCACCTGATATTTCACCACATGATAAAACCCGCCACCATGCACCGACCAGCTATCGCCGCGCGCGCCATCGGGCAGGCCTGCGCGCTTTTTGAGGCTGCTATCGAGCCACATGAAATAAAACGACGAGCCGATCCAGCCAATGGCCGAAATTATATGCGCCCAGCGCACAAAAAGGCTGATCCATTCCTGCAAAATGGTTTCCATACCCGTCCCTTTCGATTTTTCTTGTTTCAGGCAAGCGTAACCTGCAAATATGGAAAGGAAAAGCAAATAATGGAGCCGGAATGAAGCAGAGCAAGCAGGCCTATGTCGAGCGCCTTGGCGGCATATACGAACACAGCCCGTGGGTGGCCGAAAAGGCCTTTGCCATGGGCGCGCCGCAAAAGGGGCTGCCGCTTATTTTGCGGCAAATTGTGGAGGATGCGGGGCCGGATGCGCAATTGGCCCTGTTGCGCGCCCACCCCGATCTGGCGGGCAAGCTGGCCAGCACCGGCGCGCTGACCGCCGAAAGCACCTCCGAGCAGGCCAGCGCCGGCTTGGATCAATGCAGCCCCGAGGAATTTGCCGAATTCACCG
>JALSHK010000508.1 GCA_026982275.1 Paracoccaceae bacterium
GTGCCGGCTTGCCGGGTTTGCGCTGCCACATTTACCGAAATCACATTGATTTTTACAGTATTCGGTTCGCAAATACCGTCTGAATCCACGCAATAGGCAAACTCGACCTCGCCCTGACAATCCTCGTCCGAGGAAAACGAAACCTTGTTGTTCCCAGTCAGCTCTACCGTGCCGCAACCGGGGCGTGAAAGCACCACGATCGGGCCTTTTTCCGTGTCGTTAGACTGGACATCGAGAATTTGCAAGGAGCCGGCGCGGACGGAATAGGAGTCGTCCTGTGAGGCGATCTCGGTTTCCCCCGACATAAGCGCCATGATTCGATCACCATATTTGACCAGGGTTCCGGCAAAAATTGCCAAAACCAGGCCGGTCAGAATCATCATCATGCGATCGTTTTTGAACACGATCAACGCCTCCACATCACTTGTAAAACAGATTACTAACACATTTAGCCAGTTTTAACAACGATTTATACCGCGTTGTTAATCCAGCCATCACCCCTCAAAACGACTCAACCCCTAGGGGGGCTGCCCTAATAACATATCTATATATTGTGGATTTTTTCGAGTTTTGCAAGCCGGAAGGCAAAAGAGGCTGGTGGTGGACCGGGCCTGCCTGCCCGATCCGTTTTTTCGAATCAATCAGGCGGCTCCATGGCAATGTTTGTATTTCTTGCCCGAACCACAGGGGCAAGGCGCATTCCGCCCGGGGCTTCCCCATGTGCTTTCATCTGCGGGGTCCAGCTTGTTTGCCTGCCCGTTATCTGGGTCAGGCGCGGTATCGGACTTTACCGGTGCGGGCATCTGGGCGCTCTGGTTCTGTTGCATGGCCAGCATCTGCTGGCGCATTTGCTCCTGCTCTTCGGGTGACATCACCCGCAAATGCGAGAGCTGCTGGGTTACATCCACACGCAGCCGGTTGAGGAAATTCTCAAACAGGGTGAAGGCTTCGGTTTTATATTCGTTCAGGGGATCGCGCTGGGCATAGCCGCGAAAAGCCACGACTTGCCGCAGATGCTCCAGCGTCAGCAGATGCTCGCGCCATGCCTTGTCAATCGTGCCCAGCAGCACCTGTTTTTCCACCCGCCGGATAGTTTCCGGCCCGGCCTGCGCCACCTTGGCGGCCATGGCCTTGTCTGTTTCGGCATAGAGGCGCTCGGCGATCACCTCGTCATCCACACCCTCTTCCTTGCCCCACTCGATGATTGGCAGGTCCAGATTGAAGTTCTCGATCACCTTGGCATATAGCCCCGACATATCCCATTGGTCGGGATAGGCTTTCGGCGGAATGGCCTCGGCCACCAGATCATCCACCACATCATGGCGCATATCGCGCACTTCTTCGGAAAGGTCGCTGCTTTGCATGACCTCGCGGCGCTGCTCGAATACCCGCTTGCGCTGCTCGTTGACCACATCATCATATTTCAACACGTTTTTGCGGATGTCGAAATTGCGGGCCTCCACCTTGCCCTGGGCGCGCTCCAGCGCTTTGTTGACCCATGGGTGAATAATGGCTTCGCCTTCTTTCATGCCCAGCTTGCCGAGCATTTTATCCAGATTGCCGGAGTTGAAAATCCGCATCAGGTCATCCTCAAGACTGAGGAAAAAATGGGTGCGCCCCGGATCGCCCTGACGGCCGGAGCGGCCGCGAAGCTGGTTGTCTATCCGGCGGCTTTCATGGCGCTCGGTGGCCAGCACATAGAGACCGCCCGCCTCGATGGCTTTGGCTTTGTTCACCTCGATTTCGGCTTCTAGCCGGCTGCGAATCCCGGCCTCGTCGGCCTCTTCTCCGGCTTTTGCCAGCTCTGCGGCCAGCTCCATATCCAGATTGCCGCCAAGCTGGATATCGGTGCCACGCCCCGCCATATTGGTGGCGATGGTGACCGCGCCGGGCTTGCCGGCCTTGGCGATAATCCCCGCCTCTTGCTCATGGAAACGCGCGTTCAGCACCTCGTGGGGCACATTGGCGGCTTTCAGCATCTGGCTCAGCATCTCGGATTTCTCGATCGATGTGGTGCCAAGCAGCGTTGGCTGGCCTTTTTCATGGGCCGTAATGATTTCCTTGACCACGGCATCGTATTTTTCCTGCGCGGTGCGATAGACCCGGTCATGCTCGTCTTTGCGGATAATGGGCTTGTTGGTCGGCACTTCCACCACCCCGAGGCCGTAAATCTCGGAAAACTCTTCGGCTTCGGTCAGGGCCGTGCCGGTCATGCCGGCCAGCTTTTCATAGAGCCGGAAATAGTTCTGGAAGGTGACGCTCGCGAGGGTCATGTTTTCAGGATGGATGATCAGACCCTCTTTGGCCTCTATCGCCTGATGCAACCCGTTGGAAAGCCGCCTTCCGGCCATCATACGGCCGGTGAATTCGTCAATCAGCATCACCTCGCCATCGCGCACGATATAGTCTTTTTCGTTTTTGAACATTTTATGCGCCAAAAGCGCCTGATTGACATGGTGGATCAGGGTGGCGGATTCCGGATCATAAAGCGAAGCATCGGGATCCAGCAGGCCGGATGAAAAAAGCTGCTGCTCGACAAAATCAATACCGTCATCGGTGAGCGAAGCGGTGCGTGCTTTTTCGTCTATTTCAAAATGCCCGTCTTCCAGATCGGGAATTATGATATTGATCTTTTGATAAAGTTCCGACTTGTCCTCGGTGGGGCCCGAAATAATCAGCGGTGTGCGGGCCTCGTCAATCAGGATGCTGTCTACCTCGTCCACAATCGCATAATGGTGTGTGCGCTGCACCATCTGGTCCAGCTCTGATTTCATATTGTCGCGCAGATAATCAAAACCCAGCTCGTTATTGGTGGCATAGGTCACATCGGCCTGATAGGCGGCTTTTTTCTCGTCTTCGGGCATATTGGGATAAACCGCGCCCACACTAAGCCCGAGGAAATTGTAAACCTGCCCCATCCATTCCGCATCGCGCCGCGCCAGATAATCATTCACCGTCACCACATGCACGCCCTTGCCGGTGAGTGCATTCAGATATACCGGAAGGGTCGCCATCAGGGTTTTGCCTTCACCGGTTTTCATCTCGGCGATCTTGCCCTGATGCAGGAATATCCCTCCCATGATCTGCACATCGAAAGGCCGCATGCCCAGTGCGCGCCGCGCACCTTCGCGGGCATTGGCAAAGGCTTCGGGCAGCAGATCATCCAGGCTTTCGCCCTTTTCCAGCCGCGCTTTGAATTCTTCGGTTTTGGCCTTGATCTGCTCGTCTGTGAGCGCGGCAAAGGCCTCCTCATGTGCATTCACCTTCGCCACCAGCGGTCGTGTGGCTTTGATCAGTCGGTCATTTTTGGTGCCAAATACCTTTTTGGCGATCGTGCCTATGCCGAGCATCGTGTTTCTATCCTTAAATAGTGCCGGCTGGCCGGCGAAATATTATTACGCCGGGATTGCCAGCGATTGTTTGCCTGCGGTTACATCTTTGCCTTCCGTCGGCGCTTGTAAGATGGCGTATATACGCGTAAATAATTCCGGGCGTAAACGCTTCGTTTATCACGGGGTAAGGATGTAAGCGCCGCCTCGGGCAGTGTCAACGCATGGGACCCGTCGTGCAAAGAATTAATGCCCGTTTTTGGGCGCAACAGGAAGTTTGGAGAGCAATATGCGTAAGTTTTTGGCCGCCAGCGCGGTTTCGGCCCTGATGGTTTTTTCTGCCGGTGCCACAATGGCACAAGAAGAAATCACCGCAAATACCGTGCTGGCCACGGTAAATGGCACCGATATCACCCTTGGACATGTGATTGTATTGCGCCAGCAATTGCCGCAAGAATACCAGAACCTGCCTGACGATGTGTTGTTTGAGGGTATTGTCAATCAATTGATCGAGCAAACATTGCTGGCGGATTATGTGGCGGCCAATGTGGCCGACATTCCGCTGGAAGTGGAGCTTTCGCTGGATAACGAGAAGCGCGCATTGTTTGCCGCCGTGCAGATCGAGGCCGTGGCAGGGCGCGATATTTCGGATGAGGCATTACAGGCCGCCTATGACGGGCAATACGGTAATCTGCCGGCAGAGCCGGAATTCAACGCCTCGCATATTCTGGTAGAAACCGAAGAAGAAGCCGAGGCGCTGATCGTGGCCTTGAATGGCGGCGCGGATTTCGCCGGGCTGGCGAAGGAAAAATCAACCGGCCCTTCCGGTCCCAATGGTGGCGAGCTTGGCTGGTTTGGCCTCGGGCAGATGGTGGAGCCTTTTGAGGCGGCGGTAGTGGAAATGGAAGTAGGCGCGATTTCGGCGCCTGTGCAAACGCAATTCGGCTGGCATGTTCTGAAGCTGAACGACAAGCGCGACAAGCCCGCCCCGACGCTGGAAGAAACCTCGGCCAGCTTGATGGACAGCCTGCGCCAGCAAGCGGTGGAAGCCGAGATCACGGCGCTGGCCGAAGGCGCGCAAATCACCCGCCCGCCGGAGGATTTTGATGCCTCCCTGATGCGCGATATCTCGCTGCTGTCGCAATAGATGGCTGCGGATATCACCAAACGGATAGCCGCGCTCAAGGCCGAGCTGGCGGAGCTGGAGGCGCAATTGCCGCCGCCGGTTTCCCCGCTTGCGCCTGCGGCTTTTCCTGATTTGCCGCTGATCGACGGGGTGCGCTTTGCCACAGCCGAGGCCGGTGTGAAATATAAAGGCCGCACCGATGTGATGCTGGCCGAAATATGCGAAGGCGCGCAGGTGGCGGGGGTATTTACCCGCTCCACCACCCGCGCAGCCCCGGTATTGCGCTGTGAAGAGGCGCTGGCCGCTCATACCGCCGCGCCGGATGCGGGCGGAAAATTTGCCATATTGGTAAACTCGGGCAATGCCAATGCCTTTACCGGCGGGCGGGGCTTTGAGAGCGTGGATGCGCTGCGCGCGGGCGTGGCGGCGGCGCTGGGCTGCGAAGCGGCGCAGGTGTTTACCGCCTCCACCGGTGTGATCGGCGAACCCTTGCCCCATAGCCGCATCGAAACCTCGCTGAATGGGCTGGTCGGGGCGCTTGATGCGGGCCATGCCCGAAGCGCCGCCGAAGCGATCATGACCACGGATACCTTTGCCAAGGGGGCCAAGGCCGAGCTGGAGCTGGACGGGGCGGTGGTGAAGATATCGGGCTTTGCCAAAGGCTCGGGGATGATCGCGCCGGATATGGCGACGATGCTGGTATATATTTTCACCGATGCGAAAATCAGCCAGTCCGTTTTGCAGCGCATGCTGTGGCTGGAAAATGCCAATACCTTTAATTGCATCACTGTGGATGGTGATACCTCGACCTCGGACACCCTGCTGCTGGTGGCGACGGGGCGGGCGGATATGCCGGTGATCAAGGATTTTGCCGATCCGCGCGCACGGAAATTTCGCGCGGCGCTTCAAGGGGTTATGCGGGATCTGGCGCAGCAGGTGGCTCGGGATGGCGAGGGCGCGACCAAGCTGATCGAGGTGCGGGTGACGGGGGCGAATGCCGACGGGCCGGCGCACAGGATTGCCATGTCGATTGCCAATTCGCCTTTGGTCAAAACCGCTGTGGCCGGAGAAGATCCGAATTGGGGCCGTGTGGTGATGGCGGTGGGCAAAGCAGGCGAGCGCGCGGATCGTGATCGGCTGACCATCCGTTTTGGCGATATTCTGGTGGCCGAAAATGGCCGGGTCGCCCCGGGCTATACCGAGGAAGCGGGCGCGGCCTATATGAAGCAAGACGTGATCGTGATTGCGGTGGATATCGGGCTGGATAGCGGCAAGGCTACCGTCTGGACCTGCGATTTGACCCATCAATATATCACGATCAACGCGGATTATCGCTCGTGAAGGTGGTGCTGGTTTCGGCTGTCGCGCTGGTGGATGCCGATGGCCGCGTGCTGCTGGCGCAGCGCCCCGAGGGGAAATCCATGGCCGGGCTGTGGGAATTTCCGGGGGGCAAGGTCGAGGCGGGCGAAACCCCCGAGGCGGCCTTGATCCGCGAATTGCAGGAGGAGCTGGGGGTGGATACATGGCAAAGCTGCCTTGCGCCGCTCAGCTTTGCCAGCCATGCCTATGATGATTTTCATCTGCTAATGCCCTTGTTTATCTGCCGGAAATGGCAGGGTGCGCCGCGGCCTCGCGAGGGGCAGGTGCTGAAATGGGTGCGCCCGATGGCGCTGCGCGATTATCCGATGCCGCCCGCGGATATTCCGCTTATTCCGGTTTTGCAGGATTGGCTTTAGAAAACGGCTGGATTTCAAGAAAACGGTTCCAAAACCGAATCACCTGCGCTAGAGTGGCCCTGACGGGGAACACCCCGCGATAATGGACCCCGGACAAGGGGCGTTGAGGTGGCTATGTCGAGCAGGACAGTGAGCCGCATCGCAGTTTTGAAAGGTGGACCCTCGGCGGAGCGCGAGGTGTCTCTGGATTCGGGCGCGGCATGCGCGGCTGCTTTGCGGGAAAAGGGCTATGAGGTAAGCGAGATCGACGCGGGCGTTGATCTGGCCGAAAGCCTGCGCAAAGCCGATCCGGAAGTTGTTTTCAATGCGCTGCATGGCCGTTATGGCGAGGATGGCTGCGTGCAGGGCCTGCTGGAGTGGCTGGGCTATCGCTACACCCATTCCGGCGTGCTGGCCTCGGCTTTGGCGATGGACAAGGCCGCCAGCAAGCGGGTGTTTTCCAGTGTTGGTCTGCCCGTGGCGGATAGCCTGATTGCCTCGGCGAAGGCGGTGATGGCGGGGCATGTGATGGTGCCGCCCTATGTGGTGAAGCCCAATAACGAGGGGTCATCGGTCGGGATTTATCTGGTTGGCGAGGGCGATGCGCCACCTGCGCTCGGGCCGGAAATGCCGGATGAGGTGATGGTGGAGGCCTATGTGGCCGGGCGGGAGCTTTCGGTTGCGGTGCTGGATGGCACGGCGCAGGCGGTGACGGATATTCTCGTTTCCGGCTGGTATGACTATGATGCAAAATATAGCGAGGGTGGCTCGGAGCATATTGTTCCGGCGGCTTTACCTGCCGATATATATGCCGCCTGTATGGATATGGCCGAGCGCGCGCACACGGCGCTGGGTTGCAAGGGGCTGAGCCGCGCCGATTTTCGCTGGGACGAGGCCAGGGGCCTTGCGGGGATTTATATTCTGGAGGTCAATACCCAGCCCGGCATGACGGCCACCTCGCTCGCGCCCGAGCAGGCGGCGCATAAGGGCATGGATTTTGCTTCGCTCTGCGCGGCCTTGGTGGAGGGGGCGGCATGCGGATGATGATCGCGGACAGGCAGGATCGGGTGCTTCCCCCGCCGCCGCGCCAGCAGGCACCGC
>JALSHK010000509.1 GCA_026982275.1 Paracoccaceae bacterium
GGTGCCGATTTTCCACCCCGCCTACCTGCTGCGTTCACCGGAAAAGAAACGCGAAGCCTGGGCGGATTTATTAAGCCTGAAGGCCAAGCTGGAGCTTTGAATGACTGAACGAGAATTTATCCCCGTGCGCATTGCCGTGCTGACGGTTTCGGACACCCGCAAGCTGGAAGATGACAAATCCGGCGATACCCTGGTAAAGCGCTTGCAAGCGGCCGGGCATATGCTGGCAGATCGCGCAATTATCCGCGACGAGCGCGAACAGGTGGCGGACAAGCTGCGCGAATGGGTGGCATCGGATGCGGTGGATGTGGTGATCTCGACGGGCGGCACCGGCCTGACGGGGCGGGATATCACCGTGGAGGCACATCGGGATGTATACGAAAAAGAGATAGAGGCCTTCGGCACCCTGTTCACCATGATTTCCTTTCCGAAAATCGGCACAGCGGTAACGCAATCGCGCGCCTGTGCCGGTGTGGCGGGGGGGACGTATCTTTTTGCGCTGCCCGGATCACCGGGGGCATGCAAGGATGGCTGGGATGATATTCTGGTGCACCAGCTCGATTACCGCAAAGGCCCGTGCAATTTTGTGGAAATCATGCCACGGCTGGAGGAGCATAAGCAGCGCAGCAAGAGCTGAGGGCGGATGGCCTTGCCCTCGGGGGCTAAAGCCCCGCTCGGCCAAGGCCCCTTTTGAGCAAAGCTCAACGGTGTTTGCCGACGGCCATGGCCTCGCTGCGCTCGGCGGCAGCTTGCCAAAACCATTGCAAGCGTTTACCCCTGAACAGCGATGGAAAGCTTAAAAAAACCCACCGAATTACGCCGTGGATGGACCACGGGAGCCTGCGCGGCGGCGGCGGCCAAAAGCGCCTGCGCAGCTTTGCTGGGGGGGGAATTCCTCGATCCATCCCCTATCACCCTGCCGCGCGGCGAAACGCCCGCATTCAGGATCGCAAGCCGCGAGACGGGTAAGGACTGGGCCAAGGCCTGCATCATAAAAGATGCGGGCGATGATCCTGATGTAACCCACGGCGCATTGATTTGCGCCAAAATATCCCACAGCGCGCAAGGCTTGCGGTTTATTGCCGGAGAAGGCGTCGGGGTCGTGACCAAACCGGGCCTGCCGGTTGCCGTGGGCGAAGCGGCCATCAATCCTGTCCCCCGCCTGATGATCGATGCGGCAATCGCAGATGTGCTGGAAGGGAGAACACCGAATTTCGATGTGGAAATTTCGGTGGTGAATGGCGAGGCGCTGGCGGAAAAAACATGGAACCCGAGGTTGGGGATTATCGGCGGATTATCCATCCTTGGCACCACCGGCATTGTGCGGCCGTTTTCCTGCTCGGCGTGGATCGCCTCGATCCATCGCGGGGTGGATGTGGCGCGGGCCATGGGGAGGTCGCACCTGATTGCCGCCACCGGGGCCACCTCCGAAGCTAGCGCCCGCGCGCTTTATGACCTGCCGGAAGGGGATTGCCTTGATATGGGAGATTTTGTCGGCGGCACCCTGAAATATCTGCGCCGCCATCCGGTGCCGCGCCTGACCATAGCGGGCGGCATCGGCAAGCTTGCCAAGCTGGCCCAGGGGGCGATGGATCTGCATTCAGGCCGCTCGCAGGTGGATTTTGCGGCACTGGCCAAAAGGCTGGGCGCGCCGCAGGTGGCCAAGGCCAATACCGCGCTGGAGGCTTATGGCATGGTCGGCGCGCCAATGGCGGAAATGATTGCGGCAGAAGCAAAAGCCGTGGCGCAAAAAACCCTTCGCGGGGCGGTGGAGGTCGAGGTGATTATGGTGGATCGGGCGGGGGCTGTGTTGGCGCAGACCGGATTTTGAAGGCCCTGATCCTTGGCGGCACCATCGAGGCCCGCAGGCTGGCCGGGGCGCTGGGGGATATCGCTGTGCTTTCGCTGGCAGGCACCACCGAAGCGCCAACTTCTATCCCGCAGCGGCGCGGCGGATTTGGCGGGGCGGAGGGGCTGGCGTGCTATTTGCAGCAGGAAAATATCTCCGCGCTGATAGATGCCACCCATCCCTTTGCTGCAAAAATCAGTCATAATGCTGCGCAGGCAGCGAAGCAGGCCGATATCCCGCTGCTGCGCCTGTGCAGGCCCGCCTGGCCGCTCGATCCGGCGTGGCAGATGGTGGATGATCTGGCGCAGGCAGCGGCGGCCCTGCCAAAAGGGGCGCGGGTGTTGCTTAGTGTCGGCAGCCGCTCATTGCAGCCCTTTCTGCCCCGCCCGGATCTGTGGTTTCTATCCCGCAGCATCGAGCCGGCGGCAAAATACCCGCCCCACGGGGCCAGCCTGCTTCAGCGCCCGCCTTTTTCATTGGCAGAGGAAATTTCCCTGATGAAAGCCCACAGGATCACCCATCTGGTGAGCAAAAACAGCGGCGGGCGCGCCACAAAAGCCAAGCTCGAGGCTGCCAAAGCGCTGGGTATTCACATTCTTATGGTCAATCGGCCGCAGCTTCCGGCGGTATTGGAAGTTGCAACTGTGGCCCAAGCCGTTAACTGGGTAGAAAACCAGAAGGGGACCCCATGACCACCATTACCGTTTGTGACACCTGCAATTTCTCGACCGATCAAAAGCTGCTGGATGGCAAAGCCGGCGGCGAAATTCTAGCCGAGCATGTGGAAGCGCTGGCGGGGGCGGGCATCACCGTGCGCCGTCAATCCTGCCTGATGGGCTGTGATCGCCATTGCAATATTTCTATTCAGGGCGAGGGCAAGCTTTCTTATGTGCTGGGGAGGTTCTCTCCCGATGCCGAGGCGGCGCAGGCAATTGTGGATTATGCCACGGCTTACGGGGCTTCCGAGAGCGGGCAGGTGCCCTACAAGCAATGGCCCCAAGGGGTGAAGGGGCATTTTGTGGCTCGAATACCGCCATTGACATAATCAGGCACCAAGAAACCATATCCAGCCCGCAGCGGTAAATACCGAGGCGCTGGTGGCCAGCAGGATCGTGCTGGCTGCTACGCCCGTGGCCCGCCCATACATCGAGGCAAACACAAAAGCATTCACCCCGGGGGCCATCGCCGCCATCAAGACCGCATTGCGCATCACCTCGGGCGCAAGGAAAAACACCTGCGTCGCCAGCAGATAAACCAGCGCCGGATGCAGCAATAAAGACAGGCTGGTCACCATCGTCGCCTGCCCGATAGAGGCCCCGAGCGAATAGCGCGTCAGCACCCCGCCAATGGCAAATAGCGCTACCGGAAGCGTGGTGCGGGCCAGCATCTCGATGGTCGAAAGCGCGGGGGTCGGCAGGGTAATGCCGCCAAGGTTCACCACAAAGCCCAGCCCGATGCCGATCATCAACGGGTTGCGAAACATGGTGATGGCAATTTTGCGTAGCGCATAGGCCAGCGATTGCTTGTCGCGGCGGGTTACCTCCATGGTGGAAATCCCCAGCAGATAGCAAAACGGCGCATGCACCGAAAGCAGAGCGATATTGGTGGAAAGCGAATCCACCCCGTAGGCGCGCTCCGAAATCGGCAAGCCCAGCAACAGCGCATTGGAAAACAGCGCGCCAAAGGCCATGGCCACCGCCTCTCCGGGGCGGCGCTTGAACAACACCCGCGCCAGAAATATGCCAATGAAAAAGCTGATCGCGGCGGCCAGATAAAACGAAAGCATCAGCGGCCATTGAAAAGCCTGCCCGATATCCAGCCGCGCCACGCTCAAAAACAGCAGGCTCGGCGCGGCAAATTTCAGGGCAAAAGACATCATGCCATCCACAGCGCTATCGGCAAACCAGCCGATTTTTACCGCCCCCGCCCCCGCCGCGATCAGCAAAAACACCGGCGCGACGATATCGACAAGCTGGAAAATCACGCGGGAAGTTCCAGCACCATACCGTCAAAAGCCGGCTCTATATGCTCTGGCGTTTCGGCTTTCACCTCGGCATAATCAAGGTCGATATGCATGTTGGTCAGCACCGCCCGCTTGGGCGCAGCCTGCTTGATCCATTGCAGCGCGCCCTCCAGATGGATGTGGGTCGGGTGCGGTGCGCGGCGCAGCGCATCCAGCACCCAGATATCCAGCCCCTGCACCGCCGCCCAGCTTTCCTCATACATTTCAGACACATCCGGCAAATAAACCAAGCCCCCGATGCGAAAGCCCAGCGCATCGATCCGCCCGTGTTTCACGGTAAACGGCTCCAGCTTGATCTCGCCGCCCGCGCCATCAATGCGCACCGGCCCGTCAATCGGGTGCAGATCCAGTATCGGCGGATAGGCCGAGCCTTCAGGCTGCACAAACACATAGCCAAAGCGCGCGATCAGGGCATTGGCCGTGGCCCCGTCGGCAAAAACCCTGAGCCGCTCCGCCAGATTATAAACCACCACCCGCAGATCATCGACACCATGCACATGATCCGCATGCGGATGGGTATAGACCACCCCGTCCAGCGTGGAAATATTGGCGGCGAGTAGCTGTTCGCGCAGGTCCGGTCCGGTGTCGATCAGGGCGCGGGTGGTGCCGGATTTGCTGATCCGCTCGATCAGCATCGAGCAGCGGCGGCGGCGGTTGCGCGGGTTTTGCGGATCACAATTGCCCCAGTCCGGCCCGATGCGCGGCACGCCGGCCGATGATCCACAGCCAAGAATGGTATAGCGGTAAATGTCGCTCATGCGGGCCTCCAGCGAGCCGCCTTGGTGAAGAGGCGGTCAAAATTCTCGGTGGTGCGCGCGGCGAATTCGGCGAGTTCCACCCCCATCACCTCGGCTCCGCATTGGGCAGTGAGGGCGGTATAGGCCGGCTCGTTGCGCTTGCCGCGATGGGGCATGGGGGCCAGATAGGGCGCATCGGTTTCCACCAATATCCGGTCCAGCGGGGCGGCGGCAAAAATATCGCGTAGCTCTCGGGATTTCTTGAAGGTCGCGATGCCGGACATGGAAAGATAAAACCCCAGATCAAGCGCGGCCCTGGCCAGCCCCGGGCTGGAAGAAAAGCAATGCATCACGCAGGTGAACGGCGCTTTGGCCATTTCCGCTTGCAGAATTTGTGCCATGTCGGCGTCTGCGGCGCGGGAATGAATGATCAGCGGGAGGGAGGTTTGACGCGCCGCTTCGATGTGTATGGCCAGCGATTGCTTCTGAATTTCCGCACTTTCGGCCGTGTAATGATAATCCAGCCCTGTTTCGCCGATCCCGACCATTTTAGGATGCGCCGCGACCTCCACCAGATCCGCCACCGAGAGCATCGGCTCGCTCGCCGCGCTCATCGGATGGGTGCCGGCGGCAAAAAACACCGGCTCATAGGTTTCGGCTATTTCGCGCACCCGCTTGATGGATTTGAGCTTGGTGCAAATCGTCACCATGCGCGAAACGCCAGCTTGGGTGGCGCGGGCGATCACGCCGTCAAGATCTGCCTCGAAATCGGGAAAATCAAGGTGGCAATGGCTATCAACGATATTTGGCATAGCATCTCTCCGAGGCGTTTTGCGTCTGTTTGAACCGGTTTTATCATTGAACGCGATTGTTTCACAATCACTGCCTCAATGTTAAAATCGATAGATGATTCAGGTGAAACGCAAAGCGCGCTAACGGGCGCGGCGGGCAGCGCTGTCTATCTGTAGAAAGGTATCAAGGATCACTTGCGCGGGGTCAAGGTTCACCGCGCGGGCATGGGCGATTTTGGCCGAGAGGCTTTGCTGAAGATCGGCCCAGATCCGCGCCTGATATTCGCTATTTGCCAGCCTGCTGGCCAGCTCCAGCTCTCCGGTTGCGGCCTCGATCATGGGCAGGCCTGCCCCGTGCCGCGCCAGCCGCACCAAGGCAAGATCGATCAGCGCCAGTGTCAGATCATAGCGGCTTTCCTGCCCGCGCGCGGCACATTTATCGGCCAGGGCCAGCGCCAGCCCGCGATCGAGCGCAGGGGTAGTGCGGACAAGATCGATGATCTGGCCATAAAGCACCACGCCTTCATCGGCCAGCAGCCCGATCGCCATGCCGGGGGAGCCGCCAGACAGCGCCGCCAGCGCCGGTGTTATGTCATCTGCATGGCCGACCTGTGCCAATGCTTTGCCCATATCCGCCGCCTCCAGCGGTGCGCAACGCAAACTGCGGCAACGCGAGCGGATGGTGGGCAGAAGCCTGGAGGGCTGGTGGGCGATCAAAAACATCACCACCTTTTCCGGCGGTTCTTCCAGAATCTTCAGCAGGCCATTGGCCGCTGCGGTATTCAGCTCGTCTGCCGCATCGATAATCACTACCCGCCAGCCGCCATCGGTGGCCGAGAGGTTGAAAAACCCTTTGAGCTTGCGCACTTCATCAATGGTGATCGCCTTTTTCAAGCGTTTGGTTTTCGGGTCCCACGGGCGGCGACACAGGCGCAGGCGCGGCTCGGAGAGCGCAGCGATGCGGGCCACCACGGGCGAGGCCGGATCCACCGCGATATCCATGGGCGGACCAAACAGGCTCTCGCCATCCTGCGCCAGCAAAAACCGCGAGAGCTGCCAAGCCAAGGTGGCTTTACCAACCCCCTTGGAACCGGATACCAGCCACGCATGATGCATTTTACCGCCGTTATAAGCGCTCAAAAAGGCGGCTTGCGCGGCCTCTTGCCCGAATACCTCCGCGGCAAAGCGCGGGTGGGGTGCGCCATCTACCGCATCCGGCTCGGGGAGGGCGTCTTCCTCGCTCATGGCAGATGGCCTTTTAGCGCATCCATTATTTGGGCCGCGACCCTGTCTTCGCTATTATTTCCATCTATGCCGAGGCAGCGCTCTGGAAAATCGGTCAGCAGAGCGCGGTATCCGACCCGCAGCTTTTGCTGGAAATCCGCGCCCAGCTCCTCAAAACGGTCCTCGCCGGAATTGCGGGCCAGCCCGCGCTGAAGCCCGGTTTCGGCGTCGATATCGATCACCAGTGTCAGATCCGGCTCCTGCCCGATCATCAGGGTGTGCAGGCGATCTACAGTGGTGCGCAAATCCGCCCGCGCGGCCCCTTGATAGACACGGGTGGAATCCGCAAAACGATCGGAAATAACAATCGCGCCGCGCGCCAATGCGGGCAGAATGGTGCGCTCCAGATGGTCGCGCCGCGCGGCGGTGAAAAGCAGAATCTCGGTCTCGGCAGACCAGCGGCCGGGATCGCCCTCCACCAGCAGCCGCCGGATTTCCTCGGCCCCGACAGAGCCGCCCGGCTCGCGGGTCAGCACTACATCTTTGCCGCTTTCCTTGAGCTTTGCCGCCAGCTTTCGGGCTTGAGTGGATTTACCCGAGCCGTCCGCGCCCTCGAATGTCAGGAAAAACCCGCCACGGCTCACAGC